>NZ_AFWD01000046.1:0-86579 GCF_000222565.1 Vibrio sp. N418 | reverse complement strand
TTTTCATATTCTTGTTCCTTGTGTGAAGGTGTTTTGATTAGTTAACAACCAATGTAGACAAAAAAGAAACCGGTTTCTGTAACCGGTTACATTGCTGCGCATGAGTTCACAGAAATAGTGAGATGGGAATAGATTAGTGTTGTGTAGGTCAAGTTTTGCACAGTCTTTGTCCGTGCGACTCAGACGTATTATTTGTGTGCTGCAGGGGATGTCGTGTTTGAAGTACTATCAATGTCGTCAGTTACTGAGGTATCGAATGACTGGCGACATAGAGAAGGTGAGGAGGATTAAATACGTTGGGTAGATTGACGAATCAGTAATTCGCCTTGGACGACCTCGGGTTTCGGGGCAATACCGGTTTCAATCAAATGTTTCGCAACGTCCATTGCGCGTTTCGTAATCGCTTTAATCGGAATGTTAACAGTGGTCAATGGCGGTGAAACAAAGGCTGAACAAGGGTCGTTATCAATACTGACCACAGAGACCTCTTGCGGCACACGAATCCCTTGCTCATTGAGTGCTTTAATGCAACCAATGGCGATATCATCGGCCGCGGCAACGATGGCACTGCCAAAAGGTTGTTGACGCAGAAACTGCTTGGTGGCTTGGTAGCCTTCTTCAAAGCCAAAGTCTGATTCACAATAGTCGCCAATGATGCCCTTCATTTGATTGGCGGCGATCAGGTCATCGAAGCCCTGACGACGAAGACGAGACGTGGGAGTAGTGGCTTTTGGACCGATATAGGTTAGGTGTTGATGACCCAATTCAATTAAATGCTGGGCAGCAAGTTCGACAGCGTTACCTTGGTCGAAGGTAATGGAAAATCCGGCTTCTGCAGGCAGAGACCGACCAACATTAATAATTGGTATCGAGATTAATTGGCTTAGCTCAATCACCTGTTCACATGAGAGTTTGCGGCTATAAAGAATGATGAGTGAGCACTTTTTTTCAACCAGAGAGTAAACCGCTTTAAGTTCATCTTCGGCATTGTTGTGGCCATCAGCAAATAAGAGCTGTTTACCCATTTGCTCTGCGCTGACCGATGCTTGCTTCAAAAGGCTACCAAAATAGCCACCGGTAAAGTCAGAAATAACCAAACCAATACTATTGCTGCTTTGGCTTGCCAGTGCTTGAGCGACAGAGCTTGGTCGATAATTAAGCTCTTTCATGACCGCTTTAACTTTATCTTGGGTGCTTTGTCGTACTTGACCGGTGCCATTAATCACTCGTGATACCGTCGCTTTTGAAACCCCAGCGATTCGGCACACATCGTTTATTGTTGCCATTGATACCTCTAAAATGACGTTTATTGTCGATTAATACCATAAAAATACGATTTTTGAATAGTGATATACCCAAGCGCCTTGGGTTTAGCGAACGTTCAGAGAGTCAGGTCACACAAATGTAAGCTATGTAAGTATGGCTGAGGTGTGACTTAGAAAAGGATAGAATAAGCGCATCAATTACAGCAGCAGAAAAATTATGACCTTTCCCATTAATCAGCATCAAAACTATCACGCGCATTTCTACTTTGATCAATCAAGCAGTGACTATGCGGCCAAAATCCGTGAAGAGATCCATCAAACGTTAGGTTTGTTTGTCGGTCGTTTCAACCAACGTTTAGTTGGCCCACATACTCAGTGGAGTTTTGAGATTGATTTCGACCGAGAGCAGTTTGATAAGGTGATTGATTGGCTGGATAACGCACGTCAAGGTCACTCAGTTTTGGTGCATGCCGTTACCGAAGATGATTATCGTGATCACACCGAATATGTCTATTGGCTTGGTGAACCGATAGCATTGGATTTAACGCTTTTTAGTGTTGATTAGAAGTACGGTCTACCCCATTTTGATAGGTGACATCGATTAAAATAATAGATTTAAGCAAATATCCTGATTGGCGTTAGAGGGGTAATCTAGCCATATCGAAACGAAACAATTGAAACGAAACAGCGCAATATCGCGATTTATGCGCACGATTCATTACTCAGTTTAATAGGAATTGCATTATGTCTAATCAAGTTAATCTTATCGGCTTAAATCACGAACAATCTGTACAGATCTCTCAGCAACTCAATCAATTGTTGGCTCATTATCAAGTGTTGTATATGAACACCCGTGGCTATCACTGGAATATCAAAGGGCAGCAGTTCTTTGAACTGCATGTGAAATTCGAAGAAATTTACACTGATCTGCAAACAAAGATCGATGAACTTGCCGAGCGCATTCTAACTTTGGGTGAAACACCAAATCATAGCTTTACGCGTTACCTTGAATTAAGTGAGCTAAAAGAGCATGTGAATGCCAGTAATGGTCAGGAGTGTGTTCAAGGTCTGGTTAACGGTTTTAGTTTATTACTCCTTAAACAGCGTGAAATTCTTACCTTTGCTGGTGAAGCACAAGATGAAGGTACTGCGGCCTTGATGGGGGATTATATTCGTGAGCAAGAAAAGCTAATGTGGATGCTCAATGCTTACTTACAATAATGGATGGTGGTTAAACGATTGAACACCAAATCACTAGTAATAAAGGGAGCTTTAGCTCCCTTTATGTTTTTAATCCGATGAAGGATACGTCACTAAATGTTAGGCAGGGCAACGCTGCTCGACAAAACGGTGAGTAAATTCATTGGCCGAAATCGGTTTAGAAAACAGATAGCCTTGAAAATCATCACACTCTTCTTTATGCAATAATACTCGTTGCTCTTCATACTCAACGCCTTCGGCAATCACTTTTTTACCCATGTTATGACCAAGCTGGATAATGGTTCTGACTAACATGTGGTCGTTATGCTCGTTAACACAGTCATCAACAAACGATTTATCGATTTTCAATACATCAATCGGCAAGTGTTTCAGATAATTGAGCGATGAATAGGCGACACCAAAATCATCAATCGCGATAGTCACCCCTTCATTTTGCAAACGACGGCAGATCTTAGTCACGCGCTCAGTATCTTTCATTAAGGTGGTTTCGGTAATTTCGATTTGCAATAAGTTCGGAGCTAAGCCTGTTTGACGCAGTATATGGCGGATATAAGGGAAAAGGTCGTCATGGGCAAACTGAACCGTTGAAACGTTGACGGAAACGGTAATTGGTGTGCCGGCATCTGCCCATTGTTTTGCTTGCTGACAAGCGGTTCGAATCACCCAGCGGCCAATCGCAATAATTTGCTTGGTTTGTTCGGCAATGGAAATGAATTCAAATGGGCTTATTGTGCCTAAGTTAGGGTGCTCCCAACGAATCAGCGCTTCTGCGCCAGTCACGCACTGTGTTTCGACACACACCTTAGGTTGATAGACCAAAGCAAATTGAGCCAATTTGATAGCTTGTTCTAGCTCCGCTTCAATTTGATGGCTACGAATGGTCTCGTCTAATAACGACTCATCATACCAACGTACGCGGTTTTTACCGGTTGTTTTCGCTTTGAGTGTTGCGACATCGACATTTTTCAGCCAAATATCATGGTTGTTCGCCGCTTTTTTCAGTGAGGATACCCCAACAGAAAAGGTCACTTGATATGAGCCACGATCGAGCTCAAATTGAAACTGCTCGGAACGCATCAACTCGCGAACCATACCGCTGACTTGATGTTCGATATCGGCTCGTTCGCAGAGAAGAATGACAAATTCATCGCCTTCTAAACGGAACAATTGTGCCCGATCTATTACGATATATTTGAGTTTTTCAGCGATGGATTTTAAAAGATTATCTGCCTGATGTTGGCCAAAAGAGTCGTTAACATCTTTAAAGTTGTCGACATCGATCTTTAATAATACAAAATCACGATTATGGATACTGGTATCAGCGTAAGCGTTTACATATTCATAAAATGCTCGCCTATTGGGTAATTGGGTTAAAAAGTCACTTAAGCTTTCTTTGCGATAGACTTTGAGTTGTTCATCAAATTTGCGCTTGTAATAGGTCATTATGGTGGCAAAGACGGTGATCAGTAACAGTTCGATAGCGTCTTCTATTAGCTCAGGCAGTAATTCGGCTGGGGTAGTAAAAAAATAGTGGGCGACAAGCGATACTACGATTAATACGGGCCAAATGGTGGCAGGAAAGAGCACCAAATAACACAAAGGTAATAATAGGAAAGCTTCTTCAATAGCGTCGAGTTCAAGAGGTTCAATTAAGCCTCCGACAAGAATATGAATGAAGGAGAGAAAAGCTAATAACTTTCGGCGTCTTAGAGATTTTGTCACTAAGGCGGAGATCATGCCGATCGGAAATAACACATATGACCAACCGACGGTGCCATGCTCCATGATCAATGTGTATGAAATCAGGCTGATCGCAATAATATAACCAATACGAATCAGAATCTTGATGTCTACTCTTTCGACTATTCGTTGCGCGATGTTATTCATTTAGCATCTCGGTAACTTGTTAACTTAACAAGCTATCCTTTGGGCTCTCAAACTACTTATAAATGTGTCAGAAGACACTATCATGGCTTGATTAAGAATTTATCGCTTTATGCAATTTTAAAAATGTTATTCGAGCTGATTCACATCCGATTATTGACCTCGCGCACGGAATTTTGTGCTTAGGCTAATTACTCTAGGGGTGACACTTAACGCAAACATTAGAGGCTGGTAAACCACAGTGAGTTAATTGACCCTAAAAAGAACTGTGTGTTTATACAGTAATTTTGTTGACATTCTCGTTACGAAAGCTATGCTGTATATAAATACAGTAACTGGAGGTGAGGTATGTTGTGGGAAACTCTCGAACGCGTAAACCGTGCACGCCAACAGGCGATGACCGACTCTGCGTATTTACAATCCGCTAAAGCACATCAAAAGGCGCTACAAGCGCAATCCTATTCTAGTCCTAATTCAACACCTAAGAGCGGCGTGAAATCGCCGAAGAAATTAGCTGACATTTATCAACAAGTCGATTTTGGTTCTAATCCATCAGGGCGTGAGCACTGAGCTGTTCTATTCACTAGAGCTCAATGAGTCCCGCTCTATTTACCATTCATCTAGGTTGAACCCTTTGTTACGAAAAGCCCCAGCACGATGGCTGGGGCTTTTGTTAGTTTGCTTTTAGACGTTGGTTAGACTACCGAATCAGGGTTTCGCAAGTGGCCTGCGTTTTACTAATGTCTCGATAATGATGAACAATAATCCCGCCCAGATAAGGCTAAAGCTTACCAATTTCACTTCATCGAATACTTCACCGAAGAGGAATACGGCCAAAACAAATTGTAAACTCGGTTCAATATATTGCATCAAAGCCACGTTAGACATCGATGTTAATCGAATCGCCATGGAATAGAAAATCAAAGGCAGTAATGTTATTGGTGCCGAGCCGATATAAAGCAGTAGTGTTTGCCATCCTGACTCTAACGAGACCGTTCCTACGGTGGCTTGTTTGATGATCAAATAGCCCAGCGCAAAGGGGGTAAGCAGCAGCACTTCAACAAAAAGACAGGTTGCCCAGTCGTAATTGATTTTCTTTTTAAACCAACCATAAAGAGTAAAAAAGATGGCCATGGTTAGTGCGATATAAGGGACTTGTCCATATTGCATTACTTGATAACTGAGGCCAGCAGTCGCAAGAACTAGAGCGACTTTTTTACCGGCACTAATTTGTTCTTTGAGAACAAATACGCCTAAAGCTGCCATAGTGAGCGGGCTAATAAAAAAGCCTAAACTGGCGTCGATGACGCGATCGTTGGTCATTGCCCATGTAAAAGCAGTCCAAGAGATACACATCAGCGCACTAGCGATAAATGCGCGAGATAGTGAGGCTCTATCAGCGAAAATCGCTTTCAAGTCAATCCGTTTACGCTGGGTAAAGATGATCATCAGTGCGGCAAAAGGCACTGATGCCATTAAGCGAAAGGCGAGTAGTTCATCCATCGCGGCATTAGGTAGGAACTGATAGTAAAGCGGTAGTAAACCCCATAGCGCAAATGAGAGTGCAGCCATGCCATTACCGAAGCGAGAATCGTTCATATTGGTTGATGAGTGTGTAGAACAGGCGGCAATTTTATGCCTAATTAATCCGAAGTAAAGCAATAGATTTTTCTACCGACAGAAGAAACCTTTTATGAATAAAAACAGTTGGATAGAAAATAAATGTAGCTCAAATAATTACTAGGTGTAGAATGATTTATTCAAAAATGAACGCTAAAGTTTTGTTTTCTATAGCCGATGGTTATAATTAGGCAACCCATAAGTAGCAAAGTCGCTCTCGCGATGAATAAACGCAAAGGATCGATGTTATGAACGATGAAGTGCAAAAGCGCAGGTACTATCGATTACGATACCCTAGCCGAGCTATGCCGGTTGTTCGTATACAAGATGAATTATTTCATGTTAGTGAAGTGTCGGAAAAGGGGATTCGTGTGATCATGAATAACCTCACCACTTTATACAAAGGGCTTTCTCTAACGGGAACGCTGAGTTTGAGTGTGGATTGCAAAGTGCCGATAGAAGGCGCAATTTTGCGTTTCGATAAAAACGAAGTGATTATTCAGCTTTATAAAGGTCCATCGTTTAAACATATGGTTGAGCAGCAGCGTCATATTCGCAATAAGTACCCAGCTTATTTTGCTCGTCTACGGGCTAATGCCGCATAGTATACTAATCATTATCCTCTAACATTTTCATTTCACCACATTACACATTACGACTGAGCAGTAGTGTGCCTCCGGGCATTGACAACACGCACTCATCGAGCCAAACTTTTCTCGCTTCTCGCTTCTCGCTTCTCGCTTCTCGCTTCTCGCTTCTCGCTTCTCGCTTCTCGCTTCTCGCTTCTCGCTTCTCGCTTCTCGCTTCTCGCTTCTTTTTTGTCTCCAGAAACGGTGAAACCCCAGAGGTGGTAAGTCTCTGGGGTTTCGAATTTTTAGAATTGTCGGATGGTAAGGCCGATATTCTTATATGCAAAAGGTTGGCTTTTAATCCAACTAATTCCTCGGTAAAGGAAATTAGATACGGATGAAGTCCATGTGCTCAACTTTTGGCTTGAAAGCGTGACGTTGAACGTCTTGAGGCTTAACTTTAACTTCAGCGCCATCGATCACTAGAACGATACCTTCGTAGAACTCAGGCTTGTCCATTTGGTTAACGATGTCGTTGTGGTTAAGAACGATTGATACTGGAGCTTCAGAACCACCGTAAACGATAGCAGGGAATTTACCAGCGTGACGTAGGCGGCGGCTCGCACCTTTACCTAGTTCAGTACGTACTACTGCTTCAAATTTCATAGTATTACTCTCGTAAAATTAATATAGATTTCACAACACGATGCGACCTCGTGTCGTGGTATACGCTGCGGGAAACCAAATGGTAACTCTAACAGCGAGCGCGGATACTAGCACTCTATCCTAATTTGAGCAATACCTTTGGCGTCTGTGTGGTGAGATTCTAAGCGTTAAAAAAGGCTTTTGGGTGAATTGGTTAGTTAACCGACAATCAACGGTGTTGCTTCATTTGTTGTTGATTTTAAATAGCCGAACAACATCAGGTTTATATGAACGCTATCTGAACGAATATGTCACGATAGGTTAAGCATGACAATTGTAATCTAGCTCCAAACTACGTGACTGATTTAGGAGCAAGTTATGAGCCCAGTAAGCATTGTTGTAATTACATTGAATGAAGAAAAACGCATTGGCCGTTTATTAGAAGATCTTAGTCAACAAACACACCAACAGTTTGAAGTTATCGTCGTCGATTCAAACAGTGATGATAATACGATTGAGGTCGCGCAAGCATACCAAAGTGCGTTGCCAGCTTTAACAGTCCATAAAATGGAACAACGAGGCGTGAGTTTAGGCCGCAATACCGGAGCCAGTTTAGCTCAACATGAGCGTTTGCTGTTTCTCGATGCCGATGTTCGTCTTAGCCCTACCTTTTTAACTTGCGCGCTTGAGCAGTTAGAGCATAAACAGCTCGAAGTTGCCGGCGTTTATATGGGCGCTCAATCATTACCTCTGATCCATAAACTTGGTTATGGCCTGTTTAACCTAGGCTTATTTGTGACTCAATTTACTTTTCCGACTGCAGTGGGGGCGTGTATTTTTTCCACCAAACTGGTACACCAGCGTATTGGTGGTTTTGATGAACACATTACTCTTTGCGAAGATTGTGACTATGTGAAACGTGCGAGTAAAACTTGGCGCTTTCGTTTTTTAAATCTGACGTTTGGTTTTGATCCGCGTCGCCTTGATCAAGATGGCATCTTTAAAATGGGGGCCACTTACCTAAAAGCGAATGTACGCCGCTTCTTTTTTGGTGAGATGCGTAACAACGAGATGGAATATAAATTCGGCCACTATAACCAATCGCATCAATAAGAAGGCGGTACGTTAGAGGATGTTGTTGACAGGAGAGACTCTATTTATCGGCGCATTGCTTGATGCGCTGATTGGCCCCAATTTGTTTGTTCCCGGCGAGCCATTTTTGCTCGCTGCAGGGTATCAATTGCAGCAAGGTGTGTGGAGCGGGCTTATTGCGGTATTCGTAGGCGCAATACTAGGCGATCATATTAGCTATTTTATTGGTCGTTATTTAGGGGGGGGCGCTCAAAGAAAGCTGATTACGTGGCAGCCAAAAACGCGTCGACCTATCGCCCGTTGCCGCCGGTTAATGCATCAGAAAGGCAATTATGTATTAATGTTCGCTCGTTTACTTGGTCCAATTGCTTGGGTCGTCCCTTTTATGGCCGGTAGTAACAAAATTTCATGGCGACGTTTTGCCGCGTTTGATCTCGTTGGTGTTCTTTTGGGGATAGGGCAGTTTGTCATGTGGGGTTATCTTTTGGCCATTGGCGTTGATCAATTCCCTCTTTTAACCCAAGCTCAGGCCGTATTGATTGAACATCAATATTTGCTCCTCATCTTGATTTGTTGCATTGTTTTTGTCTATTTTGGGCGTAAGTTACGGTGGCGATTTCTCTTCGCTAAATCAACGCTATTTGTCTGTTTACTGATGTTATTGGCAAATTACAGCCACTTTTTCTGGTTTGCTGATGATTTTCAAAAGCAGTCGAGAGATGAAAGCTATAAGCAGGTTGTGGTGGATGCCAATCAATTGCTGTTCAAAGCCTACCCGGGTAAATCCGGCGTATTTGATGCTCAGGCGATCAACGTTGTCTATATTGGTGAAACCCCCCGTAGCTTGATGAAGACGTTGGGTTGGATAGAAAATCAAACTTTTTCACGTAATGACATCGAATTTAAAGACTACTTACGTTTGCTACGTGCCAAAACACCACCTGTATCTGATTTGTTTTGGCACGGGTCACCGCAAGAAATGGCTTTTCAATTGCCGGGGGACTTGATGCATCGTAGTCATATTCGTTGGTGGCAAGTAGGGATTGATGGCTCCACGGAAAAACCGATGTGGGCTGGAGCATTAAGTTATGATAATGGATTACAATTCACACCGTATTCAGGCATTTTTACGGTCTTGCACAGTATTGATCCCAATGTGGATATCGAGCGTGATCGTTTAGCGGCACAAATAGCTCGATTATTGCCTCACCATCTCACCTTATTACAACCGCTATCAAAGCCGCGTCGACAAGATGATGAGCATGATTATTCTACTGACGGTCGAATTTTGATGATTCAAGAACAGAGCTTGCTTGCCATCCAATCTCATCGCTCTTGAAATCAAGTGAGTTGATGTTAGTTTATGTCGGCTATACGTGGGTTGCTATGGTCTAATTGTATTGGGACCTAAAATCGGAAGGGGTCATGTTTTTCACGGTTTTAAACTGACGATTAAAATTAGACAGATTATTAAAGCCGCTCAGTTCCGCAATAACAGCCACTGAGAGTTCTGAGTTGAGCAGCATTTCACATGCCTTACCTATGCGAAATCGTTTGAGATGATCAGAAAAACTCTCGACAAAATGTCGCTCAAACAGTCGATAGGCTGAGCTCTCACTTATGTGCAGGGAACGGCACAAATCACTGATCTTAATGGGATCTGCGTAGCGCTGTTCAATGAAGTTTTTTGCCGCTTCAACTCGCTTACTTGATTCTTCATCGCTATTTCTAACGTGTAAACCATAGGGATTAACAGAGAGTTGACTGGCGTTGACATCATCAGCAAGCAAACTGAGCGATTGCAATACGCGCAGCAGCTGATGATGTGGTTCATAGCTTTCAAGATCATTGAGGGTATGAAAAATTTTCTCGGTGGTCTCGTCACTAAATATCACCCCATGATCTGCTCTATGGAGAAATTTCTTAATGGATTTAAGTTCAGGCATGCTTTCAACCAACGACTCAATCCATTGATGACGAAACCACAAAATCATCGAATAGTGGCCTTGGCCTTTATCATCATGAATGGTGCCAGAGACCATATGCGGCAAGCCCGGACCAAACAAAAATAAGCTATTACGTCGGATGGTCGTCACGCTGTCACCAGCAAAGCAAGTGCCTTGAAAGACATGGTTAGGATCGCGATAAAGCACCAACTCATACTCAGAATGGTAGTGCCAGGGGCAAGAGAACTGCTCAGTCTTTTTCTTACAATGATATTCTTTGAATTGCCAGTTGAACTGATTGTTATTTAATACATTTTCTATTGTTGGTTTCATCGCATGATTCCTTTCTGTGCTGATGACTAGATTACTTGGCTAGGTAAAATCAGTCAAAAAAAAACCTATAAATGAAGGAAAAGTATTATTAGTCGGCGGCAAGTTATTAATTGATTTGTTCTATTTTGAGTAGACTGAGGGCATTGAGTTAGGTCTGGCCAGACAACAATTAAAACAGGTTAGGAGTGGTGTATGTTCAAGGAAAAAACAGCCTTGATTTTTTTGATTATGACTTTTGTTTCGGGACTATGTGGTTCATTTTTTTACCCGTTATCGAGTTTATTTATTATAGAAGCATTGGGCGCGAGTCCTGCGATGCTAAGCGCGTATATGATTTTGTCGATATGCTCCGCTGTTGTGGTGTCTCAGTTTATGGCGGTCAAGTCAGATAAAGGTTGGAATCGTAAAACCGTATTGTTGGTGGCATTGAGCTGTTACTTAATCACGGTATTAGCGTTCAGTGTTATCCGCAATTACTACTTAGCTGTCGGTATTGCAGTGATATTTGGTAGTTTAAGTGGTTCGATTTTTGGCCAATTATTTGCCCTTGGGCGTGAATATGCCGACGAACATATTGAAGACAGTACGACGTTTTTGGCGGTGATGCGTGCGGGTATTGCCATTGCCTGGGTGGTTGGGCCGCCCATTGCCTTTATCTTAAAAGCCGCTTTTGGTTTTAGTGCTTCATTTGCTGCGGCTGCTGTCGCGACACTATTGAGCATTATTCTGGCATTTATGTATTTGCCAAGCAGCGTCATGAAAGTAAAGAAAGTCGTCGAAGAGAGCAAAGGGCCCTTTAGCCGTACCGTAATTTTATTCTCGATAGCCTTAGTTTTTATGTTTAGTGCCAATAACTTATATGTCACCACTATGCCGCTTTATTTGACGCAAGAGCTAAAGGTAAATGCCAGTTGGGTGGGTTATATGTTTGGCTTTGCTGCGCTGTGTGAAATTCCAATCATGCTTAAAGTCGGAAGAATGGCCGCCAAGTTTGGCACAATGAAACTATTGGCATTGTCTTTAGTCAGCGGTTGCTTGTTCTTTGTTGCGATGTTGAATGTGACCGAGTTTTGGCAATTACTTTCGATTCAGTTATTGAACGGTGTCTTTATCGGTGTCACGGCAACTCTGGGCATGGTCGCTATTCAAGATATGATGCACGATCGACTAGGGACGGCGTCTACCTTGTTCTCTAACCTAATGCAAGTGAGCATGTTGTTTGCTAGTTTATCTGTCGGTTTTGTCGGTGAACTGTACAGCTACTACTGGGCGTTTTATATCTGTCTTACTTCCGCTCTGTGTTCGTTGCTACTGCTGAGTTATTTCGTCTTAAACGAAGCGCGAGCAGATAAGTTGAAGCTAGCGCAACAAGCTAGCTAATCCTGGCATGACTTGAATCGGTAAAGGATGAAAAACAAAGGCTTGCCATTATTGTGGCAAGCCTTTTTTTGTTATTGGCGTTGTGTGATTAGACACACCCTCAATGGGCGCGAGACCAGAGTCTAATGGCTCAGCTTCATGGTTAACATCGCTTTTACACCACCCATAGCACTATGAGTGAGTGAGAGGTTACCCCGATAGCTGTGAACCATTTCACTGACGATATTCAGCCCCAGCCCTGTTCCTGGTGTGGTTTCATCTAAGCGAACTCCCCGTTTTACGACATGTTCGAGTTGATCGTCAGGAATACCCGGGCCATCATCTTCCACAATGATGCAGACATTTTCTTTGTCGATCATACTGGCGTGAACACGAATAATTGAATTTGCCCACTTATAACCATTTTCGAGCAAATTACCCACCATTTCATCCAGATCCGTCGGATCAACGGAGACCTCGAGTGCGTCATCAATCTCATTGATCAGCGTGATCTCACGGGCGGCATAGACTTTATCAAAGGCCATTGAAATCGCATCGATTCGCTCGGCCGGTGAGGCTTTAACTGACAAGATGTTTTTTGCGCCCGCCATGCGAGCGCGGCCAAGATGGTAATCAATCTGGGTTTGTATTTGATCAACAGGTGGTTGCAACTTGGCTTTTAACTCTGGTTCACAGTGCTGCACTTCGTTTTTGAGTATTGATAGAGGCGTTTTTAGTGCGTGAGAAAGATTGCCGGCATGGTGGCGAGCACGTTCTAACAATTCTTGATAGTGGAATAACAAGGCATTCAAATCGTACACCAATGGCGAGATATCTTTGGGATAATCACCACTTAGGCTGGTTTTGTAACCACTGCGCAATTCGCTGAGTTCTTTATGCATTTTGGTCAATGGGCTTAAAGACCAAGCGATCTGAATTAAGATCACCGCTAACACGCCAAGATAGAGGAGGGCGAGAATCACCCAAAGCTCACCCATCAACTTTTGTACCGTATCTTCGATTGGCTGTTCATCGACACCGACTAAAATGGTAATTGGGCCATCGTATTCAGGGAAATAGAGATTAGAGTGAACAAAAATGAGTTTTTCACCGCGAGCACCGAGCGCTTCGGTTTGTTTATCCTTTAACTCGATATTTCGATCCCACAGCGAGCGCGAACGCAGTTCATTGTCTGCAGTAGACGCGTACCAATAGAGACCACTATAAGGTTGAGAGAAGCGCGGATCGGAGAGTTGTGCTGAGAGGGTTAGTTTACCCGCTTTGTCGACCTCTAAATTGCCCGAGATCTCATCCATATACAGAGAAAGCTGAGATTTGGTGTCGGTAACCATGTAGTTGAACACTTGCGAAGGAACCGTCACACCAGCGGCAATGATCATCGCGGTAAGCCAAACAACCGCCGCCAATACAAGGCGGCTTTTGAGACTAAGGCGTTTAATAAACGGTAGCTTATTAATCCGCATTCAACTGGTACCCTAAACCGCGCACGGTTTTGATGACATTCGGAGCGATTTTTTTGCGGATACGACCAATGAATACTTCGATGGTGTTGGAGTCGCGGTCGAAATCTTGCTTGTAAATATGCTCAACTAATTCGGTTCGTGAAATGACTTTTTCAGCGTTATGCATAAAGTAGGCAACCACTTTATATTCCAACGCAGTTAAGCTTACTGCTGAGCCTTGCCACATCACTTTTGATGTTCGGGTATCAAGGCTTAGGTTACCCACTTGCATAACTGGTGATGCGTTACCTGAAGCTCGGCGCAGTTGAGCACGAATACGTGCGGTTAACTCAACCATTTCAAATGGCTTGGTTAGGTAGTCATCAGCACCAGCATTTAAGCCTTCTACACGTTGTGTCAGGGTATCACGCGCACTCAAAATGACCACTGGCGTATTGATATTCTCGTCGCGAATACCTTTTAATACCGTTAAACCATCAATTTTTGGTAAACCTAAATCAAGCACTATCACATCCCACTGTTCAGAAGTGGCACGGTAGAGTGCATCGATGCCATCGGTCGACAGCTCTGGCACCCAGCCCGTTTGTTCTAATGCTTCAATAATCTGTTCGCCAAGACGAGGTTCATCTTCCACTACTAATATTTTCATTATTTTATTCTTCTGTATTTTTGAGGGCTTTCTTCAAATGTCGACCACTGATTTCGATCATGTCTAACGTTTGCGCGTTGTACTCAACCTTGATGATATTATTGTTGTAATTGATCTTGAGTTCATAAATCCAAATATCATCATCTTCCTCTAACTCAACCTTAATAATGCGGCCACGCAGGTCTCGTTCGACCGCAGCATACATTTCAGAGAAAGGGCGGATATAGCCTTTTTGCACCGCTTCGTAGACTTCGTCTTGGTCTTCTTCAAATTCAATCTTTGCGCCTGGCTTTTCGACGTCACGTACCAGTGCATGGCCATCATTATGTTTGTCGCCGTGATTACTGTCACCACTGTGCCAAGCGGCATAGCTGGGGAGCGAGAGCAGGCTACATCCTGTCACAGTGATTAAGCCGACAATGAGCTTTTTAAACATAGCGTTACCTTTGCGCAAATTCTTGTGGGTATGATAAATAATGCAACATGAACACAAAGTGAATCACCAAGATCCACCGCGTGCAGCCTTTCCACTGTCAGTATTAACCGTCAGTGAGTTCATCGGCAAAGATTTTATCGCGCATTTTCCAAAAACGTCCCACTTTACGTGCGATCACGAACTGTGGCGGGCGGAAACGGTGCTGATTGGCGATGACTTTGCTCGGTGATGATTCGGTAAAGGGGCGATGTTTATCCGCGAGGTGAGGGCGAACAAACTGCGCTAAAAATGTCTGTTTCTGCTTCGGCGTATTAAGCGACCAAAATTCGTGTACCGCAGCTTGGTTTTCACCACGGTATGTCACTTTGAGTTGGTTCCTACCTTTGTCATCTTTAAATAGATTAAAGTCCATTTCCAGGCATTCGTATACTAAGGCATCTTTTAGGTTCAGCGCCTCTTTAAGCTTTTTATCTGGGTCAACTAAGGTGGCATCACACTCGTGGCAAATGCGTGCAGCGATATCATTGTCTGCGCCACATTCGCCGCAATATTTGGCGCGGAAGCGGTACCCGCAATGCTCACGCTCTCCAGTGTCGTCGTCTTCAAAATAGCCTTGGCAACGGCGGCCAAAATGCTCAATTAAAAAGCCGTTGTTATCCAACTTGCCCCAAAAGTTGTTATTAAAACCACAGGCAGGGCAGGGAATGGTGATGATTTCACTGTCGGAATCTGGTTTAGGATTGCCCACCTCAGGCTGATACAAATCGTAGCTGTTACCGGCGTAGTCAAGCACCAAGCATTCCGTTTTTCCCGGTGACAAACGCAAACCTCGGCCAACAATTTGTTGATACAAACTAACAGATTCGGTCGGGCGTAAGATAGCAATCAGATCAACATGCGGCGCATCAAAGCCAGTGGTTAATACCGACACGTTGACTAAGAATTTTATCTCACGCTGCTTAAAGCGTTGAATAATCGCATCGCGCTCTGGCGTGGGGGTGTCACCAATCACAATCGCGGTTTGTTCTTGTGGCAATAAACCGAAGATTTCTTGTGCGTGACGCACCGTTGCAGCGAAGATCATGATGCCTTGTTTATCTGCGGAGAACTGTATGATTTGTTGGACGATCTGCGGTGTGGCACGCTTAGCTTGGTCAATAACCATGTCCATTTCCGCTTCTTTATAGCGCCCTGTGCTAGCGGGTTTTAACTGCGAAAAGTCATAACTTAAAACGGGCGCATCCATCATTTTCGCGGGCGTGAGGAATTCTTCATCCAGCAAGTAACGAATGGGCAACTCGAAAATGCAATCACGGAAGAAGCGGGGTTCTTCACTGCGTACTTGACCACGAGTGTGATATTGATAGATCCAGCCGACGCCTAAGCGGTACGGTGTCGCCGTTAAACCAAGCACTTTCATCCCGGGATTTAGCTCTTGCAGATGAGAGATCACTTTTTGGTAACTGGAGGTTTTTTCTTCCGGTACTCGGTGACATTCATCAATCACCAACAGTGAAAACTGGTCTTTAAATTCATCCAGATTACGCACCACGGATTGTACCGATGCAAAAACCACTTGTTGATCGGTCTCTTTACGGCCTAAACCGGCGGAGAACACTGCGCCTTTGAGATCGTAACCTTCGTATTTGGCATGGTTTTGTTCAACCAGTTCTTTTACATGTGCCATCACCAATACGCGGCCTTTGGCAAGGCGCGCCAGCTCGGCAATGACTAAGCTTTTACCCGCTCCGGTTGGCAGCACAATGACGGCTGGAGTGGTGTGTTTACGAAAGTAATGGATGACCGCTTTTACTGAGTCGGCTTGATAGGGGCGCAGGGTGTACATAAATTATGTGAAATAGCTCAACTATTTGTCTTAGGCGCACTATAATAGCGCAGCTAACAGAGATGAGGTATCTATGGCTCAAAATAAAGTGCAGCAAGAAAAAGCACGTTTAGACAAATTTTTATGCGACACGTTGGACGTGACTCGCCGTGAAGCGACGATTCTAGTGAAACGTGGCGAAGTAACGATTGATGGTGAGATTTGTAAGATCACATCAGTAAAAGTGACCAATGAGAACGTGGTTATGTGGCAAGATCGCGAGCTTAAAATGCGCGGTCCTCGCTATATCATGCTATTCAAGCCGGATGGCTTTGTATGTTCACATGACGAAGGCGCTCATCCAACGGCACTGGCTTTGATCGACGACATTAAAAAAGAAGATTTGCATTTTGCTGGTCGTTTGGATGTGGATACCACAGGTTTAGTTTTGGTGACGGATGATGGCCAATGGTCTCACCGCATTACCGCACCGAAGCACAAATGTGAAAAAACCTACCGTGTCCTACTTGCTGACGCGATTGGCGATGATTATGCAGAAAAACTGGCGCAAGGCATTGAGCTTCGTAATGAGAAAGGCCTAACGGCACCAGCGAAACTTGAGATTGTTGACGCGGCAAACAATGAAGTGTTGCTGACCATCACTGAAGGTAAATACCACCAAGTGAAGCGTATGTTTGCAGCATTAGGTAACAAGGTTGATGAACTGCACCGCGAACGTATTGGCAGCATCGTACTAGATGAGAATCTAGAACCGGGTGAATACCGCGATTTAACCCAACAAGAAATTGATTCTATTTGGAAATAATTCGCCGTTTAGCAGTCGAAAAAAAATGGATTGCGCTTCCTAGTGAGAAATAATACTCATATTAGGAAATTATTTATTTCCTATTGAGAAGTAGTCTTTTGCGCTATTTTCAACGACGATAGACCAGATACCCTAAGGATAGGTTTGTCTCAAACTCTGTTTGGTTGCAGCAAGGAGCGCTGCAGCGCAATCGCAACCGACTAGGAGACGTATGTCTGCCACTGCTTCACAATCCAATGCCCCACAAATCAATTTTCTTCTCTTTCTTGTCTTGGGTGCCATTGGCGCGTTAACACCGCTCGCTATTGATATGTATTTGCCAGCAATGCCGACTATTGCCCGCGATTTGGGCGTTGGGGCTGGCGAAGTCCAGATTACTCTAACAGCCTATACTGCAGGATTTGCAATAGGACAATTGTTCCATGGTCCGCTCGCCGACAGCTTTGGTCGTCGACCAGTTTTGATCCTTGGGGTGTTATTGTTTGGTATCGCTTCTGTGGTCAGTGCGACCACCAATGGTATTGATGCCTTAACTTGGGTACGTACCGCGCAAGGTTTTGCGGGCGCAGCGGCAGCGGTAGTCATTCAAGCCGTTGTACGGGACATGTTCGATCGCGAAGATTTCGCCCGTGCGATGTCTTTTGTGACCTTGGTGATCACCATTGCGCCACTCATTGCACCAATGATTGGTGGTTATTTAGCGATCTGGTTTGGCTGGCGTTCAATTTTTTGGGTATTAGCAGCCTTTGCGGCCATCGTAATCGTGTTAGTGCTGTGGAAAATTCCTGAAACATTACCTACTGAGAATCGTCAGCCTTTACGAATTGCGACCACGCTACGTAACTACGTGCGGTTGTGCCGCAACCCTGTTGCAATGGGTTTAGTGCTCTCGGGGGCTTTTTCCTTTGCTGGCATGTTCGCCTTTTTAACGGGTGGCGCGTTCGTCTATATTGATATTTATGGTGTGAGGCCCGATCAGTTCGGTTACCTATTTGGCTTAAACATTGTTGCTATGATTATTATGACCAGCATCAATGGCCGTTTAGTGAAAAAAGTGGGTTCTCATGCGATGTTGCGCTTTGGTCTTTGGGTTCAATTGTTTGCCGGTATTGGTTTGTTTGCCGCGTGGATGATGGATCTTGGCTTATGGGGCATTGTGGTGTTTGTTGTGCTTTTTATTGGCACAATATCGACCATCGGTAGTAATGCGATGGGCTTGCTATTGAGTGGTTACCCAACGATGGCAGGTACTGCTTCTTCATTAGCGGGTACGCTGCGTTTTGGTATTGGTTCTATCATTGGTGGTATTGTTGCGGCATTACCGAATGGCGTAGCTTGGCCGATGATAGTCGTAATGACGGCATGTTCACTGTTATCTGCCGCATTTTATTGGTTATACGGAAGAAAGGCTTAATGGCTGAATATACAGTTGAAATTCAAAAGTTGGTTAATGCAGCGTTGGAAGAAATCCATGCTGAGCATCAAGCAAAGAGATTGGTAAATGCACCGGTAGCAAATAACAATTTCTTAATTCGCTGGGTGACAAAATCATTAAAAGCCCAACGATTTCATCGCTGCGTAGTGAGTGATCTGACTCGCTGGCAAAAAGAAGGTCGCACGAAAGGTAATGCTTCAAATCTGATGGCTACCTTTGAGCGTATCTCAGGCTTTTATGCAGAGTTCTTTCCTGAAGGCGAAGAGCCAAAAGCGGTCAAAGATAGCCAAATTAATGAGTTTCTCGACTTTATGGAAGAGAATGACTGGGAAGTATCCACTTCTGAGCCGCTAGTTGGCGTGGGAAAAGTACAGATCTTTATCGAAGGTCAAAACTCATTCGCTCTTTGTACCGAGCAATGCGATAGCTGTTTCGATGGGGAATTGATGGTAAAACCAATGAACTGGTTTGTTCGTGGCAATCATGCAAAATTCATCGAATTAGCGGCGAATGCCGGCTTTATGCTGCACAAAGTGACCGATTATAAATCGAACGTGAAGTATCACGGCGAGTACATTGTTTTCCCAAATAACTTGGGCACTCAATTGGCTGAAATTCCAAACAGCTTTGTTGTCAGCAAATAAGCTTACTCAAGTAAGTTTAAGTGTGTTCAAGGGCTTCCCAAGGGAAGCTCTTTTTGTATCCTTTTTGGGTAAAAACGCGACAAATTGCCATTAGGTGTTGTCATGACCAAAGTAGATCTGTTCATAGTTGTCGAGCCAGAGTTCATGCTTTACCATCACTTTTGAAAACATCCTGCTTTGTAAGTAGTGATTTAACCATGTTCGTAATTTTGGGTAGGGGCTTTGTCTAAACCATTGCTTATCTATGCGGGCAAATTTGCGTAAAAAGGGGAGTAATGCAAGATCCATTAAGCTTTCTTGTTCTGCATACATGAATGTATGCCGAGTCAATCTTTCTTCGAGTACTTGTAAATACACTTCACACGCCTGACGGCATTCAATAACGTTCTCTTCATGGTAGCGTTTCGCGCAACTATAAGCATTAAAAGCAGGGATAAAGTCGTGCTCGAAATGGGTAATCAAACTCAACATTATGGGCAGGGCATCGGCCTCATCAGTGCGCAGTAAATTATCTTCATCGCGTTGAGACAACGCCCACAGCATCACTTCTAAGCTCTCTTCAATCACCATCACGGAACGATGTTTATTTTCAGTTGCAACCACTAAAACTGGCACGCTGCCTTTGGCTGAGGCCATTAACATCGCTTGCGGTTTGTTGTCGAGCTTGATGGCTCGAATCAATACCGACTGATTCGCTCTGAAAATAGCCATACGTGCCCGCATCGCGTAGGGACAGTTTTGCAGAGAGTAGAGAATAGGTATTGTCATTTTTGGGACCGTTCCATCGAGACTATTCAATTTTTAGCTTAACGTTTTTATCAGTGTTTAACAGCTATTTGAATTAATTGCTCGACACCTGTTGTTAATAAAAAGATGAAATCGATTTGATTTTTTCTAGAAAACTAGATGCGTATTAAACGCCTATGAAAAATTAGACTTTCTCACTAAGTGATAAAAGGGGTTTACGTCATTTTTATCCATCTATCGTCGTTAACGCTATATATCACGTGGATGTGTAATTTAATTTACCAAATGTTACATATTTCAAGCTAAATCAAATTCTTGAATTATGCTAATTTCGCCGCGATCGAAGTGAGGGGAGTCAAATGACTGATAAACCTAGTCTATAGAGACTCTTCATCGCAGTAGAGATATGACTACATAAATATAATAAATATAACGAGTTTACATGAGTGCCTAGTAAGGGCATTTCCATTTGTTCTTTTACCAAGCGTATTAGAACCTCATATACAGGACAAAATATGAACGTTACCAATGAATCGTGGTTAGCTGCGTTAAATACAGGATTGAATACCGCAGTAGGGGCCATAAACGGTGTGCTTTGGGGCCAAGTATTGGTTTATTTGCTGGTGGCTGTCGGTGTTTATTTCACCGTTCGTCTGGGTTTTATTCAAATTCGTCAATTTAAACACGCGACTCAAATCTTAAAAAGCGGGCGTGAAGTCGATAATGGGCTTAGCTCTTACCAAGTGTTTTGTACCTCGATGGCGGCACGTGTCGGTACCGGGAATATGGCGGGTGTTGCCGTTGCACTAACCGTTGGTGGCCCGGGTGCGATTTTCTGGATGTGGTTGATTGCTTTATTCGGTATGGCAACCGCTTTTATTGAGTCAACCTTGGCTCAGATTTACAAAGTAAAAGATGTCGATGGCCAATACCGTGGTGGCCCTGCGTACTATATGGAAAAAGGCTTGGGCCAACGTTGGATGGGCTCGTTGTTTTCCATTTTCCTCATCATCGCTTTTGGTTTGGTGTTTAACGCAGTACAGGCGAACACGATTACCGATGCATTGAGCCACTCTTTTGGATTCAATGAGGTGATTACGGGCGTTGTGATTGTGACTTGTTCAGCGTTTGTCATTATGGGCGGCTTGCAGAAAGTCGCTAAAGTATCGACGAGCATCGTGCCGATTATGGCAATCGGCTATCTCGCGATTGCGTTAATTATCGTTGTAATGAACGTAACAGAAGTGCCAGCGGTGCTGATGTTGATTGTCAAAAGTGCTTTTGGTTGGCAAGAAGCAGCAGCCGGTGGTGTGGCCTATACGATTGCACAGGCGATGCAAAGTGGTATCGCTCGAGGCTTGTTCTCTAACGAAGCAGGCATGGGTTCGGCTGCAAACGTCGCGGCGAGTGCGACACCAAACCCGAATCACCCTGCATCACAAGGTTTTGTGCAAATGCTGGGTGTATTTGTTGATACCTTAGTGATCTGTACGGCTTCTGCTGCAATGATTATGCTCAGTGGGGTAATGGATCAACCAGAGGCGGCGACGGGTATCAGTCTGCTACAACAAGCATTAACTAACGAGTTAGGTTCTTGGACCAGCTACTTTATGGCCGCCGCTATCATTTTATTCTGCTTCACTTCGATCATTGCTAATTACAGTTATGCTGAAACCAACGTGATGTTCCTTAATGGCAACAGTAAAAGAGGCCTATTTGTTTTCCGCCTTAGCGTGCTAGGTATGGTGATGTTTGGCTCTGTTGCTTCTCTACCGGTGGTATGGAACCTAGCCGATGCATCTATGGGTGCGATGGCCCTGATTAACATTATTGCCCTTGTTCTGTTGTCAAAATTAGCGATCAAAGTGATCAAGGATTATGAAGAGCAGTTAAAGCAAGGTAAAACTCCATCATTTGATCGCACGAAGTTTCCTGAGTTGGACGCGCTAGAGGATGCGTGGCAATCGAAAGAAACAGACACGGTCACAAAATAATTGTTGATATGTAGATCCCCACTTAGCGTGGGGATTTTTTTATTTCAATTTCAATCTCAATCTAAACTGAGACTTGGCCTTTGATTTTGCTTCCGTTTTTAATGCAAGTAATTTTCCATATGTCGACTTATATTTGTGAGGTTCGTTGCATAGCGTGGTATAATTCTGCCCTCAAGTAACCTAGAGAACCGTTATGAACATCACTTTCCCAAAAGACCCTTTATTTAAAAATATTCAATTGTCTTCAGGGATAGCCTTTTTTGTACTGGTTGGGTTCTTTCTATCCTCGTTTTTTGTCATTATTCGCGACTCATACCAAGCCATTTCTTTTGTTAGTGCGGTCATGGTTGTTAGTTTCATTCGTTATGAATGGCGAGCATTACCTGGCGTTATTCTGGCATGCATTGTTTATTACTCTACCACTGGACGTAATTGGGAGAGTGTTGTGCTCCTCTCGTTGGTTACACCGATAATGCCGTTCTTAGCTTCAAAACTGTTCAATCACCTCGTCGGTGATATGATCGAAAAATCAGTATTTTACGTTTTGAAAATGTACTTTATTTTGATTGGTATTGGATTGCCGCTGTTAAGCACAGTTACCTTGCTAGGCCTTACGTATTTGATCAAAATCCCACCCGTCAGCTCGGGGTTTCTCATCTACTCGATACTGGGTACTTATCTGACGCATTTACTTGTTACCCCTTTGCTTTACATTGCTCTAAATGCTTGTGTCAGCGACGGAAATACCGCTCTTGCAAAACTCGATGCCAATCTGCGTACTTCGACGAATCGTGATATCGGTTACTTATCTTGGTTATTAGCCTGTTTAGCGATTATCGCGACAGCATTGACACATCAGGATTCGTTTATTCTTAATGCCCTGTGTTTTTTTCTGTTGGTTGTCGTGGTGTCAGGATTTGGTCGACATGGCTTAGTGCGTCCACTGATTATTGGGGCTATCGCTATATTGACGATTACCCATGATGAGATTTATCGAGTCAATTATCTCTACGAGTCATCAATTAATCTATCTGAGCTGCTGATTATTGTTTCGGTCATCACGACACTGGCTTATTTGCTGGGGAGTCAATCGATTAAGCACTATGAAATGGCGCAAAAGCAAATTGCTTTTGAGCGTATTGACCCTTACACCGGACTGTACAACATTGCTCAATTGAAAGAAGACCTTGATGATAAAAAAGCGCTGGTTCTGATTTATCTCGACATTACCCCAACGATCAGTCACGTTTCAGATTTAGATCAAGAGGGAAAATCGCAGCTTATTCGTCAGCTACATGAGTTTCTTTGCTATAAAATTAGAGACTTGGAACATTGTTATCGTCCGCCTTTCACTACTGGCATTTTGGGTTATGCTGAGCTCAATGACGCACTGGATAAGAATTTAAATCGTGTTAGCAATTACCTGAAAAAGTTTCAGTTTTATTGGCAAGGGACATCAATATCTTTAATGGGGCCAACTTTGTATTGCACACATATCCATCCGGATAAAGATGTCGAAAGAACGGTTTCAGCGCTGTGTGAACAAAGACCTAGCTATGGACGCTCTGTGCATTGGGTAGATGTGTATTCTTCACCGGTTGCAGGTCTTGATAAGCTGAGTTATGTCCAGCAATTATTTAAAAATGATAGGTTTGAGCTTAATTGTCAGCCTTACGCAAATTTGGCCGATCCAAACAGTAACGCGCATAGCTTTGAAGTGCTACTTCGCATTAGAAACCTCGATGGTACGATTGTCTCGCCTGCCGACTTTTTCCCACTAATCAACCTATTCGGATTTGAGGTAGAGTTGGATCGTTGGGTCGTTGAACACACTTTTCAATTGCTCAACGAAAACGTCGAAGACTGGCAGCGTATAGATAAGTGCTCTATTAATCTGACGGCGAAAACACTTGGGGTAGACTCTTTAGCGGATGAAATTTTGAGCAAAGCTCGACGTTATCATATTCCTTTGTCGCGCATTTGTTTTGAAATCACAGAGTCCTCGGCACTGCAAAATGAGCAGCAAGCCATAGAGACGCTTACTCAGTTACGGCAAGCGGGCTGTAAGATTGCGCTTGATGACTTTGGTACCGGCTACGCCAGTTTTGCTTACTTAAGAACGTTACCTCTTGATGTTCTGAAAATTGATGGTGCTTTCATTAAGGACCTTCCGCACAATGAGACTGACTGCTTGATCGTAAGCTCCATTTGCAGCGTCACAAATGATATGCAATTAGAGACGGTGGCTGAGTTTGCCGAAAGTGAAGCGCATATCGAAATATTGAAAGGGCTCGGTATTACCTACGCACAAGGCTACGCGGTGGCGAAACCACGTTCACTTAAATCATTTCTCAATGCAATCAGCGATGTTAAAGAGAGCAGCCTCAGTATTTAATGATGTTACGATATGGCTCTATTAGCCACGCTACAGTGTTTGCATATCGAGATTGACCATTAGCGCGCTCTGCGCACAATGGCTTTGACCATCCCTTTAAAGATAAATAAGTGGGCGGGCATCATCGCGAACCAGTAGAGTAGCCCTTTGAAGCCCTGTGGGTGCCACCATGCAGTGATGTTGAGAAGACGAGTCTCACCTTGATCGGTGATAGTAAACTCGAGCCTGCCAAGTCCTGGCCCTTGCATGCCAAAGAGCAGCGATAGAAACTGATTTTGTTCACAGCGAATCACTTTCCATGAATCAATGTAGTCGCCGACTTTTAGCGCAGGCCCTTCCGGCGAACGGCGAATAGGCTTCCCTCCGCCAAAAAATATATCCAGCCATTCACGAGTGCGCCACAGCAAATTGGCAAAAAAGTAGGGGTCGTGTTTACTACCTAAGGTTTTGACCACATTCCATAATTGTTCACTAGTTAAGGTGGTTTCAATACTTGCCCCTGTCTGTTTTGGGTAGTAGCCATAACCGGCTTGCCAGCGGTTTAACGCCGCAGGGTCAAAGCCCCAAACGTTGCTTCGGACAAATTTGCCTTCTTGCTCAATGCTGGTTTTAACCATCTCTTCAAACGAGGTCATGTTTTGTGGAAAACGCGCCTCAAGCGTTGAAGCATCAGCGATAAAATCATGCTCTAACCCGGCGAGCAACGCAGAGCCAATACTTGCAGGAACGGAAGTGACCATGCCAAGCCAATAGGACGCGATCTTCGGCGTGAGTAGTGATGTGGCATAAAGGCGATATGGTTGGTGGCTGGCATCGCAAATGACTCTAAATTGCTCACGATAAGAAAGTAAATCTGGCCCGCCGGCTTCATACAATTGATTCTCACCACTAGGTTGGTCGGCCAGTTGTAATAAGTAGTAATTGAGGTTTTCTAAGGCAATTGGATTGGTTTGAGAATCGACCCATTTTGGGGTGATTAACACCGGTAAGTTATAGACAAAATCACGCATGATCTCAAAGGCTGCTGATCCTGGGCCGATAATCACACCTGCGCGGATTTCGGTAATAGGTATGCCACTTTGACGCAGGATGTCACCGGTTTTCTTGCGTGCGAGCAGGTGCTCAGAGTTTCCTGTTTGTGGTTGAATGGCACTGAGGTAGATCACTTGCTCAACGTGACTTTTTTCCAGTGCTGCTTTGAAATTTTCCGCTAGTGAGACTTCGTAATCGACGAAATCATGTCCTTGTGCCATGCCGTGCACTAAAAAGTAAACAAGATCAAACTGAGGTACTAAGGCGAGAGTGGCGTCCGCATCGGCGAGGTCGAGATAGCAAAGCTCAAGGTTAGGGCGTTCGGGGGTTCGTGCACGCAGATAGTCGATTTGTCGCGAGGCAGCGGTGACGGTGTAACCTTTGTCGCACAACTTGCCGAGCAGTTGAGAACCAATATAACCAGAGGCGCCAAGTACCAGTACTTTCTTCATATTTCTCCCAACTTTCTCAATCTAGGCGAGCAAGGTATGTGTTTGTTTTTAATTGAGTATATAATGAGCAGCTCAATTGGCAATCATGCCGTATCAAATAGTCGAGATTATTCTTGGCGGTGCTTTTAATAAGGGCTTATCCGATGTTTTCTCAAGTTCTACTTCACACACGTGGGGATTTTTTGCGCCGCTTAATTGCGATAGCTCTGCCAATTACCTTGCAAAGCATCATGTTCTCTAGTCGCAGCCTAGTTGATGTTTTAATGCTTGGTCAATTGGGTGAAGCGGAGATTGCGGCGGTGGGGGTTGCTGCAAGAGCGACCTTTGTCACCACAATTATGCTGGTAGGGGTGACCACTGGTGGCGCGATGCT
Organism: Vibrio sp. N418; assembly: GCF_000222565.1. Taxonomy (NCBI): domain Bacteria; kingdom Pseudomonadati; phylum Pseudomonadota; class Gammaproteobacteria; order Vibrionales; family Vibrionaceae; genus Vibrio; species Vibrio sp. N418. Next base: position 60,353 of record NZ_AFWD01000046.1, on the reverse strand, counting down.
CACTGCGCAATATTGGGGCGCAAGTGACAAGCAAGGCGTACGGGAAAGCACCGCGTTAACCTGGTTTATCGCGATGATTTTTGCCTGTTTCGCTGTGGCGCTATTTGTGGTTTTTCCCCAGCAAATTATGGGACTCACGACGGATTCCGTGCTTATCAATCAGCTTGGTAGTGAGTATTTAGTGATTTCGTCAGTGACGATGCTGGCGGTCGGATGTGTCGCGAGCATGGCCGTTGGTTTGCGCGCGATTCATCAACCTGGGTTAAGTACCACCTTTAGTGGCATTGGTATTGTTTCAAACATCTTTTTAAACTGGGTGCTGATTTTTGGTCACTTTGGCATGCCTGCAATGGGAATCAAAGGGGCTGCGATTGCGACGGTAATGAGCGGTGCGATTGAGGTCATCACTTTGTTTGGTTATCTGCATTTTAAGCATCATTTACTGGCATTTAAAATCATGGATATTCGAGCAACGTTACGTTTAGATAAAATCCGCCGTTTCTTGAAGCTTTCCATGCCTACGACACTCAATTTTCTTGCTTGGGCGGGCGGCTTATTTGCTTACCATGCCATTATGGGACAATCGGGCGTGCAAGGCTTAGCTGCCTTGTCGGTGATGACACCGATAGAATCAATCTCGTTAGCACTACTTATAGGTATGTCTAATGCCGCTGCAGTTTTGATCGGTAACCAGATTGGTGCCAAAAAGTATCATGAGGCCTATTATCAAGCGATAGGCATTACGATGTTGAGTGTTCTCATCGCGATTTGTCTCTCTATCGTGTTGTTTTTAAGCCGTGATTTGGTTCTGAACTCCTTTAGTGCCCTGAGCCCTGAAACTCGCGCTTTGGCCGATAAATTTATCATCATTTTAAGCGTTGGCTTAATTGTACGCTGCGTACCAATGATGACCATTGTCGGCGTGCTCAGAGCGGGAGGTGATGTGAAATTTTGCCTCTATCAAGACCTTATCGCACAATGGCTGATCAGCATCCCATTAGCCGCGTTGGCTGCAATCTATTGGGGTTGGCCACCAGAGGCCGTTTACCTCTTGTTTTTAACTGAGGAAGTGATCAAGTGGGGTGGGTCGCTTTATCGGGTGAAAAGTAAGAAATGGTTACGAAATTTGATTGAAAATTAGAGATATAACTCGTGAGGGTTGTGTTTTGATGCATATGTTGTGATCCACCATGCAAAACGCTTCCTACTGAACGCTTATTAGTGTAGATTCACACTCCTGTTTTTTTCTTCTTCGAGCGACAAATGTTACGACTATCAGACCTGTGTAAAGGCTATGTAGATGGGGGGGAATTCCACCCTGTTTTGCAAGGCGCTGAATTGTCGTTACACCAAGGCCAACAAGTGGCACTGATGGGTGAAAGTGGTTCTGGTAAAAGCACTCTTTTGAACCTCATTGCAGGTCTTGATACTGTCGATTCAGGCGAAATCGAGTTTCCGAATTTCGTGATGCAAAACGAATCGGAAAGTAAGCGAACGGCTTATCGTCGTAGTAATATCGGCCTCATCTTTCAGCAGTTCAACCTGCTGCCAACCTTGAATATCGCCGATAACATCCGTTTTTGCCGTCAGCTTAAAGGCTTACCTGAAGATCAAGGATTATGGCGTCAAATTCTCTCTGCCCTTGATTTAATGCCATTACTTGGTCGATACCCTGAAGAAGTCTCCGGTGGTCAACAACAACGTGCTGCGATCGCGCGCGCTTTGTATATGGAACCGAAGTTGCTGCTTGCCGACGAACCTACCGGGAGTTTGGACGAGCGTAATGCTGAAGCGGTAATGCGTTTGTTGACCTCTTTGACTCGCCAACTTGAATGTACTTTATTGCTTGTTACGCATAGTGAAAAAGTCGCCCTGCACATGGAAGGACGTATTCGTCTTCAAGGAGGACAGCTTCATGTTATGGCCCGTAGTTAAAGCACTGCTTGGCCACTACAGACGTTATCCTTTTCAAATCCTTCTTGTCTGGCTCGGTTTAACTTTAGGCGTTTCTCTACTGGTTGGAGTCACCGCAATCAATGAACATGCGCGTGAAAGTTATGCGCATGGCGAACAGCTATTTTCAAACCCTTTACCTTATCGAATCCGCCCTAAGCACGCGACTAACCAAATTCCACAAGGTTACTATATCCAAATGCGTCGCGAAGGCTTCAATCAATGCGCGCCGTTTACCAACCTGCGTGTGAATACTGCGGATAATACCGATCTCATGCTGATTGGGATTGACCCGATTGCGATGTTGCAGTTGCAACCAGGGGTGAATTTAAAAGACCTCACTACGCTAGGTTTGATGAACCCTCCTTATCCAGTATTGGTGAGCGCGGATCTTGCGAGCCACATGAGCTGGACGGATGGAGATTTTATTCACTTAGATGATGGCAGTGATCTTGGGCCGCTGATTGTCGATCGTGAAAACCGCCTTAACGGCACGCGTATTATTGCTGACATGTCACTGATTCGTATGTTGGAACGCAGTTCCGGGATTTCGACTATCGCGTGTGCGGATATGCCGGCTGAAAAGCTTGAAAGGCTAAAAGCGAATCTACCTAACGGATTGGCTTTGGTGCGCAATTCGCGTGCCGAACTGGAATCGCTTACTCAAGCCTTTCACATGAACCTTAGTGCGATGGGAATGTTGGCGTTTCTGGTGGGTCTGTTTATTTTCTATCAAGCAATGTCTCTATCACTCACTCAGCGTCAGCCGTTGGTGGGGATATTACGCCAAACAGGTGTTTCGGGTTGGCAATTAACGCAGGCGATGTTGTTAGAGCTATTGGCGTTGGTGCTGATTAGTTGGCTTTGCGGTAATCTGCTTGGCATGATCTTAGCCAATCAATTGATCCCTGCAGTGTCAGCAAGTTTAGGTGACCTTTATGATGCCAATGTCGGTTTAGCGATTAATTGGAATTGGAAGTCGAGCTACGTCAGCTTAGGGATGACTATGCTAGGCGCGCTTGCTTCGTGTGCCTGGCCGTTAGTACGTTTGCTCCGTGCTCAGCCAATTCGTTTGACGACGCGTTTATCGTTGATGCGTTTTACAGGCACTGAGTTTTCTATTCAAGCACTGATCTCGTGTGCGTTATGTGTTGCTGCTGTCGCGATTTATCAGGCTCCACAAACTCAAGAAAGTGGCTTTGCCATTATTGCGCTGATGCTATTGAGTGTCGCGTTATTTACGCCGTTTTTAGTATGGCGTGTATTCATGAGTTTTAGTTATTCAATGCGTTGGGTAAAAGTGCGTTGGTTCTTCTCTGATGCGGCAGCGAGTATGAGTTATCGCGGCGTTGCAACCATGGCCTTTATGTTGGCAATGGCTGCGAATATCGGTGTAGAAACCATGGTGGGTAGCTTCCGTGATACCACCGATAAATGGTTAAGCCAACGCTTGGCGGCAGATATCTATATTTACCCTAGCAGCAGTTCAGCGGCTCGTTTGAGCACATGGTTAGATAGACAACCAGAAGTGAAATCGGTTTGGTGGCGCTGGGAAAAAGAGACCGTGACACCAAACGGTGCATTGCAAGTGGTGAGTACCGGTGCTTCTGAAGGCGAACTTGCGGCATTAACCGTGAAGCTGGGTGTGCCGAACTATTGGTACCACTTACATCATTCGAAAGGGGTGATGATCAGTGAATCAATGGCGCTCAAGCTGAATATACGACCGGGTGATTACATTAACTTGTATGGCAAACTCGGTCAGGGCTGGCAAGTGGTTGGGGTCTATTACGATTACGGTAACCCTTACAATCAGGTATTGCTTTCACATCGAAACTGGCTCTACTCCTATGCAGGCAGTGGTACGGTCGCTCTCGGTGCGGTGTTAAATGAAGATGTGAGTTCGGTTGGATTAAAGCGTCGCATGGAGTCAGTATTTAGACTTAATGCTGAACGGATTTTTGATAATGGCAGCATTCATAAACAAGCCATGCGTGTCTTTGACCGTACTTTCTCGATTGCAGATACCTTAGGTAACATCACTTTGGTTATCGCGGTATTTGGTATTTTCTTCTCCACGGTTGCTGGTGAGGTTGCACGTCAACGGCATATTTCGTTGCTGCGTTGTTTAGGTATGTCGGGCAAAGAACTGGTCTTAATGGGCAGCTTGCAGCTATTTGTGTTTGGCGCTATCTCCATAATTATCGCCATGCCTTTGGGCTTAATGTTGGCGCATTTGGTGGTGGACATCATTATTAAACAGTCGTTTGGCTGGACGCTTGAGCTGCAATTTATCCCGTATGAGTACATCAATACGGTTGCTTTAGCGATGTTGTCATTGGTGCTTGCCGGGGCGATGCCTGTGTTGCGTTTAGTGCGAAATACACCCATGAAATCGTTAAGGGATGCGTTATAGATGAATACGTCGACTTCTCGCAAATCTTTGTGTGCCTCTTTGTTGTTGCTGCTCGGAGGTATCGTGATTTGGTGGCTTTACCAGCAGTATTATGCAGACAGCACATCGGTTAAGAACCAAGAAGTGACGATCTTACAAAATCAAGGCCCACAAGTATTTGAGCCTGTTCTACCTAGCGATCCTGTTGTGTTGCCGCGTGACTTCGACTTTCATAATGAATATCAACATGGCTGGTGGCACTTCTTCGCTAATGTACAAGATCGTTCGGGTAATCGTTATGGCATTCAGTGGAGTTATCTGCGCGTTAGTAGTAACGAACATGAGCGAGCTGGCTGGCAAAGCCCGCAGTTGTATATTTCCCATATTGTTATCTCAGATGGTAATAAAGTATGGAAAGAGCAACGTTTGTCTCGCGGTGGTATCGGCCAAGCAGGGATGAATGCAGCGCCGTTTAAATTGTGGATCGATAACTGGGTGTGGGATGCCATGGGCAGTACGCCTTTCCCTGGCGAACTAAATGCGGGCTCTGATTCGTTTGATTTGACGCTGCGTACCAGTGCTTCTGGGCCTTTTGTTTTGCCCGGTGACCGTGGTTATGTCACTAAACATGATTTGCAGCCTTTGGCTTCGCTTAATTTATCTGCTCCTTTCTTAGATGTCGCCGGGAAAATTAGTCTCGATGGCAATCGTAGTTTCCGAGTCTTTGGTGAAGCTTGGATGAGTAAAGAGTGGGGGAGTGGCTTACTCGCAGAAGGACAACAAGGCTGGGACTGGTTTGTTTTTCATCTCGATGATGAAACCACATTATCAATTAACCGTTATCGTCATCGTAAGCAGACTCCTTTTATTTTTGGTACATTGGCGACCAATGATGGCAAAGTGATTAACCTTGATGCTTCACAGATCTCGGTGGTCCCTTTGCAACCCACTATTTTTACCAATCAGAAACGCATTCCACTGCAGTGGGTAATTAATGTTGCTGACTATGATATTAACCTGACCACACAAGTGTTGAACGAGAACATGTGGCTGCCATTTGTGCTGCCTTATTGGGAAGGGCCAATCACAACCACGGGTAGTCATGAAAGTGTTGGTTTTATGCAGTTGGCAGGTTATTGATTATTATCTAAATTTTTGAATATAATGCGATGAAGCGCGTTGTTTCACATTTGTGAAAACATCGCGCTTTTTCTATATTCAATGCAAGTAATATAGTCACGCAGGCGGCAGGAACGTTGTTTTGTGGCACGCAATATCGGTTTAATGACTAAGCCGATAAGGAATATGCGCAAAATAGAAACACTTACTTCGGAATTTCCGAAGTTAATACTCTAAACAAGCGATTTTTCCTTACCTAAGGATAGCTATACACTCTGGGTTATTCTTTGTTAATCACTTATTAACATAATAAATATAAGGACGATATCATGAGTGATATTATTCGCGACTTCTTCAAAATGGAGTCGGCAGGGGGCGTTTTACTAGTGATCGCAGCTGCAATTGCGATGACCATTGCCAACACACCATTAAATGAAATGTACCAATCCTTTTTGCATACCTATGTATTCGGTATGTCGGTTTCTCATTGGATAAATGATGGCCTGATGGCAATCTTTTTCATGTTGATTGGTCTAGAAGCTAAGCGTGAATTATTGGAAGGTGCGCTGAAATCGAAAGAAACAGCCATTTTCCCAGCTATTGCCGCTGTTGGCGGTATGTTAGCTCCGGCGCTGATTTATGTGCTATTCAACATTAATGATCCCGCGGCGATTCAAGGCTGGGCGATTCCAGCGGCAACTGACATTGCTTTTGCATTGGGTATCATGGCTCTGCTAGGCAGCCGTGTTCCAGTTAGTCTAAAAGTGTTCTTATTGGCGCTTGCGATCATCGACGACCTTGGTGTTGTTGTTATCATCGCGCTGTTCTACACCGGTGACTTATCTACGACGGCTTTAGCGGTTGGCTTCGCAATGACAGCAGCGCTGTTTGTGATGAACTCTCGTCGTGTGACGAAACTGCTGCCATACATGATAGTGGGCGCGATCTTATGGTTTGCGGTACTTAAGTCTGGCGTACACGCCACGCTAGCGGGTGTTGTGATTGGTTTTGCTATCCCACTGAAAGGCAATAAAGGTGAACGTTCACCATTGAAACATATGGAGCATGCACTGCATCCTTACGTTGCTTTCTTTATTCTGCCACTGTTCGCTTTCGCTAACGCGGGTATTTCATTGGAAGGCGTATCAATCGATGGCCTAACATCAATGTTGCCATTGGGTATCGCAGCGGGTCTATTGATTGGTAAGCCACTTGGTATCTTTGCCTTTAGCTGGGCAGCGGTGAAAACGGGTGTAGCTAAGCTACCAGAAGGGATTAACTTTAAGCATATTTTTGCAGTTTCGGTTCTTTGTGGTATCGGCTTTACCATGTCGATTTTTATCTCATCACTAGCGTTTGGTCCTGTGAACGCAGAGTTTGATACCTATGCTCGTCTCGGTATTTTGATGGGTTCAACCACAGCCGCTGTACTGGGTTATATTCTGCTAAGACTTTCGCTACCGAAAGAAAAAAGCAAAGCTTAATAAGCTATAACGCATGATACAAAAAAGCCTCGGACACAATTACCGAGGCTTTTTTAATGGCGGGAATTTATTTTTCTATGACGGAGAAGATATTCCACTCTTGTTCGACTTCTTGTTCAAAACCAACCACGGTGGCCGTCACTTTACGATTTTTTGCATGAGATAAATCATCATCTCCTAATGCTTCTAAGTTAGACTCCCCATAGCCAACGATTGATAGGCGATTTGCCGATATCCCATTGGCAAGCAGTTCATCTTCCACAGCAATCGCGCGTCGTTTTGAGAGCGCCAGATTATATTCTGGTGTACCGACCTGACTGGCAAAGCCTTGGATCTCGATGGATGTTTCTGGATAACGCTTGAGGAAATCAGCCATAGAGCGGATTTGGTTCTCAAAGATGGGCTCAATTTTTGACGAGTCATTAGCGAACAAAATACGTAACTTAAGACTTTCTTCGGTTGCGATGACAAATCCGCAACCATCATTGTCGATCAGCGCCCCTTCACTGGTATTAACACATAAGTCTCGTGCGTTAATAACGCCATCGCGATCATCGTCGGTTTGGTCGGCAATCTGAATAACCACAGGAGTGGCGATATATTCGTATTCATCTTGCTCTTCTTCCGCCGTCACAAAAGGACTAATGAGTAGGCAAGGTAATAAGGTAAACAGAAATTGTGCTTTCATCATTAATACTCCACTTTCTCAGTCCACTCTTCTGGTATCTCGACAAGAAGCGCATCCAACAAGTTACCAGTGGCATTCATCACGCGGTATTTTGCATATTGTTCCGAGTAGTGTGCATCAAGGTAATCTTTACGTGCTTGGAATAGTTCATTTTCAGTGTTCAGTAAGTCGAGTAAGGTACGTTTACCGATTCGGTATTGTTTTTCATAAGCAATCACCGTTTCAGATGCGGAATCGACGTGATCTGCAAGGAACTCTTTTTGTTGCAGGGTTAAGTCGAGAGCACTCCATGACAGTTTTAGACCTTCTTCCACTTGTCTGTAAGCGCTATCACGCAAATCTTTTGCTTTGTTTAATTGGAAAGCGGCTCGTTCTGAAAGGTCACTATCACTGCCCCCGTTGTAGAGGTTGTATCGCATTCTTAGCATGGCAAGTGTTTCTTCACTGCGTCCCACATCACCACCAGCATCATCTCGCCATGATTGACTCGCCTCAATGGAAAAGGTTGGGTAATAGTTGCCTTTCGATTGTTTGTATTGGTAGCGAGCGGCATCCACATCGATCTTGGAAATCATAATGACTGGGTGACGTTCATAGGCGGTATCGATGGCCTCAGGTAACGACAAAGGCAATTTACTCTCATCTGCGCGTGGGTAAATAAGCCCTAAAGGCTGCTGTCCAACCACACGAAGAAATTGAGTATGTGTATCGATGAGGTTATTTTGTGCAGCCAGCAAGTTGCCGTGAGCTTTTGCTATACGAGCTTCAACCTGAGAAACATCGGCGGTTGAACCAATACCGGAGTCGGCCCGTTTTTTAATATCGCGATATATCTCTTTATGCACTGCCAGATTACTTTCTGATAAGGCCAGTACTTCCGTAGCTTTCACGGCATCTAAGTAGATTTCAGTGACTTTTAATGCTAAATCAGACGCGTTCGACATCAGTTGCAATCGAACCGACTCAGCATCGGCTCCAGTACGGCTAATATCATTGATGGTTGCATTGCCATCCCACAAAAGTTGAGTAAGGCTCAAAGTGGCTTCTTTACGAGTAAGGTCGGTGTCTTCTCGACCTGTTGAACTTGCGGGGTCTAAGCCTTCATAGCCAATACCTGCATCAAGATCAATACTCGGCAAGTAAGCTCCACCGGAAGCGTCGTGCTCTTTTACCGCACTTTGGTACTCATTGAACGCTTGCTTGATCTCAGGGTTTGTCTTCATCGTAATCGCAACTGCCTGCTCAAGAGTTTGAGCATTCAGCTGGCTACTACTAACGAGTATGGCCGTTAAAATTAGCGCATTTTTAGTTTTCACAGTTCTCTCCCTAATCCATGGACTCAATACCACTATGGAGCTTTCAAACGAATAATGTGGTTTAAAAGATTAACTAAATGTTAGTTTAGCTTTTGATAAAAGTAGAACTTTTGTTTGTAAAAATAGTTCGTTAGATCAAAAGTCTAATACTTATTTGTCATGTTCTGTTATTTGTAATCGACATTTACATTTTTAATGTAGATGCAAATACACTAGATTGTGAAAAAACATTGCCAGATAATATGGAGTTATGTTAATTTCGCGCGCAATCTCGGTAGTTATTTATTTTGATACTCTGGGGGAGACGCGTAGCTCGCATTCAAGTTGAGTGCTGATACGTAGGGTAGGTATCGATAATCCGATTATCGATAGACGGGATACTAATGTCGTAAGTGCGGCATGTTAATGGGAAACCCAACATTGAAATTATTTAACCAACAAGTATTGATCCAAGTTTCAATAGTCCAAGCACCAATCAGCTTTATTCTGCCAAAATGTCCTGTTTTACAAAACAGCTGCATCACTGAACCTTGAACCTCCTTTCTAAATTGTAATCCGTCACTTTGACGGGTTGGTCTTTGCACGCCTATAGGCTGCGAAGGGAATTGTTGTACCTAATGTTTGGCGTCGACCTCGCCAAAATAGGATGATTACATTTCAAGGGAATTTCTATGAGTACAGCCTTTGAAGTCGATACCCGAGATATCGCGACTTATTTTTCAAAACAGGTGCCATTTGTTGATGGCATTTACGATCTTACACCAGACCAAGCATTGCTTGATCAGGCCGCTCACGAATCCGCCGTTCGCTCTTATCCAAGACGTCTACCGATAGCTATCAAGCAGGCTTACGGTGTGTTAGTTGAAGACACTCGTGGACAAATCTTTCTCGATTGTCTTGCTGGAGCCGGCACACTCGCGCTGGGATATAACCATCCCGAGATCAATCAAGCGTTGAAAGCTCAGTTAGATTCAGGGCTTCCGTATCAAACGCTTGATATCACAACCGAGGCTAAGAACGGCTTTATTCAAGCTGTGAAGCGTTTTTTACCTCCCGAGTTGGCGCAGAATTCAGTATTGCAATTTTGTGGCCCATCAGGCGCTGATGCGGTTGAAGCGGCAATTAAACTGGCGAAACAAGTTACGGGCAGGAATACCATGTTTGCCTTTCGTGGCGCCTATCATGGTATGACCAATGGCACGATGGGGATGATGGGCAACTTGAACACTAAAGCCCGTCGTACAGGATTAATGTCTGATGTGCACTTTATGCCGTTTCCTTATCATCTGCGCTGTCCATTTGGTCTTGGCGGCGAGGAGGGGGCAAAAGCGAGTATTGGTTATATTGAACGCTTACTAGCCGACGATGAAGCGGGCATCATGAAGCCAGCAGCGATGGTGGTTGAGCCAGTGCAAGGCGAAGGTGGTGTGATCCCTGCTCCTGCATTCTGGTTAAAAGAGCTACGTCGTATTTGTGATGAGCATGGGATTTTATTGATTTTCGATGAAATTCAATGTGGTGTGGGTAAAACCGGATACCACTTTGCTTATGAAGAATCAGGTATTCAGCCTGATATTCTATGTCTTTCTAAAGCGATTGGCGGCGGGTTGCCGATGTCATTGCTGGTTATTAATAAGCAATATGATACCTGGCTGCCCGGAGAGCATACGGGGACATTTCGCGGTAACCAATTGGCGATGGTATCGGGCGCAAAAGCGTTAGAGATCATCGAGCGAGACGGCTTAGTTGAGCATGCCAATATTGCTGGGCAATATTTACGTCACGGCTTGGAAGCGCTGCAAAAGCGCATCAACTGTATCGCGGAAGTGCGTGGCAAGGGATTAATGCTTGGGGTTGAAATTTGTAAGCCTGGTAGCGAGCTTAATCGATTTGGTGAGCCAGTTGCTGATGGTGAACTCACGTTACGAATCCAAAGAGCGGCGCTTGAGCGCGGTTTAATGATTGAAAAGGGCGGTCGTGATGGTTCGGTAATCCGTTTTTTACCTCCGCTAATCATTTCTTTAGAGCAAATCGATTTTGCATTACGTGTGCTTGAGCAAGCAATGCTCGTTGCTGGTGGTGAGTATGTCACTGAGCTTGAGAACGATTCACCCAATCACTTTCAACAGCAGTGGCGACAACACTTTATTCAAGTCGGTGAACAGGGAAGTGATGTCTTCGCCGCCGCGATGAATCACACGACGGCGCAAATGAAGGCGGTGTTTGAGCAGGTTAATGCGCCGTATTCTGGTTTGCATCCTAAGCAATTGGAGCAAGCGATCAATGCTGTCGATCTTGATAATGCCCATGGCTCATTGCAGCAAATCATCAGTGAAACCGCTGAACTGGTGGGTAAAAACTCAATCATGTTGCAGCATCCCAACTGCATTGCACATCTGCATACGCCCCCATTAATGCCATCAGTGATTGCAGAAGCGATGATCGCCGCGCTCAATCAATCAATGGATTCATGGGATCAAGCCTCTGCTGCAACTTATGTTGAGCAGAAAGTCGTAGACTGGATGTGTGGCAAGTTCCAACTTGGCGCTCAAGCGGATGGCATTTTTACCAGTGGTGGTACGCAGAGCAACTTAATGGGGTTACTGCTTGCTCGCGATCGCATTGCCGATAAGCTCGCAGAGCATTCTATTCAGAAGCAAGGTTTACCTTCATTTGCCAACAAACTTCGCATTCTGTGCTCAAAAAAGTCTCATTTCACGGTGCAAAAATCTGCTTCGTTACTGGGGTTAGGAGAGCAGAGTGTTTGCTGTGTTGATGCCCATCCTGATGGCACCATGAAAATCGATTCATTGGCAGCCGAGCTTGAGCAATTGAACCAACAAGGTTTGATGCCATTCTGCATAGTGGGCACTGCCGGTACAACCGATCACGGCGCGATTGATGATCTTACCGCCATTGCTCAACTCGCCGCACAACATCAACTTTGGTTCCATGTTGATAGTGCTTATGGTGGGGCGCTTATTTTAAGCAGTCATAAAGCGCGCTTAGCGGGTATCGAATTAGCCGATTCTGTCAGCGTCGATTTCCACAAATTGTTCTATCAAACCATCAGTTGTGGCGCGGTGTTACTTAAAGATAAAGCCAACTTTAAGTACCTGCTACACCACGCCGATTATCTCAATCGTGAACATGATGAGTTACCTAATTTGGTCGATAAATCGATCGCAACCACCAAGCGATTTGATGCGCTGAAAGTGTTCATGACCATGCAAAGTGTCGGGCCTACGGCGCTGGGGCAAATGGTCGATCATTTGATTGTACAAACTCAACAGGTGGCGGATCGAATTAGACATGATGCGAGTTTAGAGCTTTTGGCTGAGCCATCACTATCAACGGTGTTGTTCCGAGTGGTGAGTGACGATGTCACCGATCTTGATCAGCTCAACCAAACCCTGCGATTAGAAGCCCTCACACGAGGTATTGCCGTGCTTGGTGAAACCGTGGTGGAGGGGAAATCCGCATTAAAATTCACGTTATTAAATCCGTGCTTAACCATGGCGGACTTTGAAGCTTTACTTGGAAGAATCAACACACTAGCAAGCGAGCTAGTCAACAAGAGGTAATGGAAAACGATGGCTATTCTACAAATTGGAGCTGGTGGCGTTGGTTGGGTAATGGCACATAAAGCGGCGCAAAATAACGATGTATTAGGTGATATTACGATTGCTTCTCGCACCGTAGCGAAATGTGAAAAAATCATTGAGTCAATTAAAGCTAAAAACAATGCCAAAGACTCAAGCAAGTTGCTGCAAGCACGCGCGGTGAACGCGGATGATGTTGATGCATTGGTTGCATTGATTAAAGAGGTTGAGCCTGACTTGGTAATCAATGCCGGCCCTCCTTGGGTCAACATGGCAATCATGGAAGCGTGTTATCGGGCGAAAGTATCGTATCTTGATACTTCTGTTGCGGTGGATCTATGCAGTGAAGGGCAGCAAGTACCAGAAGCCTATGATTGGCAATGGGACTACCGCGAAAAGTTCGCTCAAGCGGGTATTACCGGTATTTTGGGTGCAGGTTTCGATCCTGGCGTGGTTTCCGTTTTTGCGGCTTACGCTGTGAAGCACTTGTTTGATGAAATTGACACCATCGATGTAATGGATGTGAATGCTGGTGACCATGGTAAAAAATTTGCGACTAACTTTGATCCTGAAACCAACATGTTAGAAATTCAGGGGGACTCCTTTTACTGGGAGAATGAAGAATGGAAGCAAGTTCCCTGTCATTCGCGCATGTTGGAGTTTGATTTCCCTAACTGTGGAACGCATAAAGTTTACTCAATGGCGCACGATGAAGTTCGCTCCATGAAGGAGTTTATCCCGGCTAAACGTATTGAGTTTTGGATGGGTTTTGGCGACAGATACCTCAACTACTTTAACTGTATGCGTGATATTGGCCTGTTAAGCCCAGAACCGCTCACTCTGCATGATGGTACGGTTGTTCAACCTTTGCATGTTCTTAAGGCGCTATTGCCGGATCCAACCTCGCTGGCTCCGGGATACACAGGACTAACGTGCATTGGCACATGGGTTCAAGGGCGTAAAGACGGTAAACCTCGTAGTGTGTTCATTTACAACAATGCCGATCATGAAGTGGCGTATGACGACGTAGAGCATCAAGCGATCGCTTACACAACGGGCGTACCTGCCATCACTGCTGCGCTGCAATACTTCCGTGGTGAGTGGGCAGACGCAGGGGTGTTTAATATGGAACAGCTTGATCCGGATCCGTTTCTTGAAACCATGCCATCAATTGGTTTGACGTGGGGTGTGGAAGAGTTAGAGCCAGGTCAGCCTGAGATTCATACGCTGAAATAAGCGTTGATATTGCTCTTGTGAGTGTTAGGTACTCAACATGATTCGGGATCTTGCCTTTAGCGGCTCAGATTCCGGACTTGTGCTTGGGGCACAATCCGGAATGACGACGGTGGTTAGATTGAATATTTCTCGGGCATTGGTCATCCCGTGCAGCGAGGCACGAGCGTGATACAGGATCTTGCCTTAGAGGGCGAGGTTCCGGACTTGTACTTAGAGCACAATCTGAAATGACGACGGTGGTTAGATTGAATATTTCTCTGTCATTGGTCTTCGTGTGCAGCGAGGCGCGAGCGTGATACGGGATCTTGCTCTTAGGGGGAAGATTCGCACTTATGTTTGAGAGATGATCTGGAATAACAACAAACACATATAGCTCCTTCATACAAACAGAAGGCGAGAAAGGTTTATATGCAGCAGAACGAATTTAAAACCCCTTACTTCATGATTAACGAAGATAAGTTAATAGAAAACCTAGAAAAAGCGAAGCGCCTAAAAGAAGCGTCCGGCGTAAAGTTAGTCTTGGCGTTGAAGTGTTTTTCAACGTGGGGCGTATTTGACATTATCAAACCTTATCTTGATGGCACGACAAGCTCCGGGCCCTACGAAGTGAAGTTAGGTTATGAAACTTTTGGGGGGGAAACGCACGCCTATAGTGTTGGTTACAGTGAAGATGATGTGCGTGATGTGGCAGATATCTGCGATAAGATGATTTTTAACTCACAGTCTCAACTTGCCGCCTATCGCCATATTGTCGAAGGTAAAGCGTCACTGGGTTTACGTTTGAATCCCGGTGTTAGCTATGCAGGCCAAGATCTCGCGAATCCGGCTCGTCAGTATTCTCGCTTAGGTGTACAAACTGATCATATCGACCCTGCGGTGTTTGATTCAATTAATGGCGTGATGTTCCACATGAACTGTGAGAACAAAGATGTTGATGCGTTTATCGCTCTTTTAGACGCAATATCACTTAATTTCGGTGCGTATTTAGATAAGTTGGACTGGGTTAGCTTAGGCGGTGGGGTCTTCTTCACATGGCCGGGCTATGATATCGATAAGTTAGCCTTGGCATTGAAATCGTTCTCAACCAAACATGGGGTGCAACTTTATTTGGAGCCGGGTGAGGCAATCATTACCCAAACAACAGACTTAGTTGTCACGGTGGTGGATATTGTCGATAACGGCAAGAAAACCGCGATTGTCGATTCGGCAACCGAAGCGCACCGCTTAGATACGTTGATCTACAATGAACCAGCCTCGCTACTTGAAGCCGATGAATCTGGGGCGCATGAGTACATTATTGGCTCTTGTTCTTGTTTGGCGGGCGATCAGTTTTGTGTGGCACGTTTTGCCGCTCCACTTGAGATCGGCCAACGGCTTCACATCTTAGACAGCGCGGGTTACACCATGGTTAAGCTCAATTGGTTTAATGGCTTACGTATGCCTAGTGTTTATTGCCAACGCAGTAATGGCGAAGTAGAGAAAATCAATCAATTCGATTATTCAGATTTTAAACGCACACTGAGCCAGTGGAGTATTCGCTAATCTAAAGCCCGCATTTGCGGGCTTTTAAATACAGGTATAGAGTACAATCGTTGCAGTTACTGCTCAACGATGACCCGAGTATCCTCACTTAGAGATTCGAGCTCTTTGGCTACATCGGCTATTTCGACATCACTTGGCAAACGCAATGCGATGGTTGAGGTGAATAGGCTGGAGCTAATACCGCCACCACCGGCGATGAATACGCGTTGGCAATCCATATCGAGAATGTTGATCCCTTGGCCATCTAGCACTTGGGTTATCTCATTGACAATACCTGCACGGTCATTGGCATCGAGTCTTAATTGGAAAATACGTTCAGCACTGTGTTTAAGGTTATCGGCCTCAACAATTTGCACGATTAAATCAGGTTGTTGCTTAAACGCATCTTGAACGATCTGTGCATTTTCAGTAGGGAGCTCAACTTTAATCACAGCGGCGACTTGCTCTTCAATAAAGTTTACTTTGCTTATTAACCACTTGCCGCCATTTTCATGCGTAACAGCTGCGAGCTGTTTAATCGTTGCAGGCGTCGCTTTACCGACGAAGTTAGCAATGAAAGTTGTCGTCATAATTTGCCTCCTAAATGCTTTTGCGGAGTGGGGCGCAATCGCTCTAAATTGTGCTTACAAAGCGTATTGCCGATATATTCAGTGTAGAAGCCAACACGCTCTAGCGTTTGATTTAGGTCAATTTTTTGCCCTAATTTGAGATCTGGCTTATCAATATCAAATATCAAGCACAAAAAAGCGGTTCGTAGAACCGCTTGATATGAAAGCTATTGTCTCGAGTGACGAGTTAGAAAGTCACCTTGAGTTCCATGCCATAGAACTGGCTGTCGTAGTTGGCTCCGGCATCTAGGGCAAACTTGGCCGCGTCTTGATTACCAAACCAAGGTTTGCTGCTAAATTGAAAGTCAGCACTGCCACCCCATGCGCCAGAAACCCAACCATGAATATGGCCGACAGGATTAAGGAAAAATAGGGTGACATCACCCATGGTTTCGGAACCAAGCACTTCGCCACCGGATGCGACAATGTCTTGCTCAGTTTCAAACATCAATTCGCCGACTACAGCACCAAAAAATGGTGTGATAAAGAGATCTTGCCACGATGGGACTTCAGCAAATGCTTCGACACCGTATTCCCAGAAAAAAGTCGATAAAACGGCAGAATAGAGGAATGAATCAAACTCATTAAAACCGGCATGTCGCGCAGCTGTGTAGTAGACGCCACCAAAATACGGATGCATCACATAATTCAGGACGTGTTCATCACGATCCCAAACTGGACCGGCACTGACGTTATCAGCCCATTTTTTACCGAGATTGGCGATGTCGCGATCTTCTTCATCCCATTTGGTGATCGATTCAGGTAGCATGGTCATCAAACCGACGGTAACAACGCTTAAACCTAATACGGTATAAGTCTGTTCTTTAAGGTATTGCCAGTCACGACCATCAGAAACTTGCAGGTATCTTGGTAATTCTGGGTCACTGAGATCTAATTGTGAGTCGTCATAACTTAATGAAAATGCATCTGTAGGTTGTGAATAACCATAGCTATTGCTATAAAGATGCTCATTAAGTTGAGAGTCAACGGTATATGAAAACTCATAGTGTCCATTTATGTCATTAGCATTGGCACAAGCTGAAAGCGATAACATCAAAGCACCGAGGTTTTTATTAAGCACGTAACGACTCCACGTCTATTATATTTAGTGATTATCATCACAATTATCTAATAATTTCGCCTACTTAGAAACAATAATTTAGCGAAATTTTACTGAACGATACCGTTATAGAAAATAGTGGTTTTTTGTCAAAATATAAATAGATAGTCGTTAAATTTTCTTATTTTAAGGAAAGTTATGTTAAAAATAGCAATGCTAAGCACTGGCGAAGAGGTATTACACGGCGATATTGTCGATACCAACGCAGCTTGGCTGTCTGAGCAGTTTTTTCAAAAAGGTTTCGCATTAACAAAGCGCTCTACAGTGGGAGACTCGCTTGGATCACTTGCGGAAGAACTGTTAATGCTGAGTTTTAACAGCGATATTGTCGTGGTCAATGGTGGTTTAGGACCAACTTGTGATGATGTCAGCACGGAAGCCGCTGCGGTTGCCGCTGAGGTGGATCTTGAACTCTATCCGCAATGGTTAGAGCGTCTAGAAGCTTTTTTCGCTTCTCGTGGTATGAGCATGCCAGAAAGCAATCGCAAACAAGCTATGCTGCCAGTCGGCTCGACGCTTCTCGACAACCCGATAGGAACGGCATGTGGTTTTAAAATGCGCATCAACGAGTGCGACTTTTATTTTACTCCGGGTGTGCCAAGCGAATTTAAGCGCATGACTCTTGAGCAAATCATCCCAGATATGAAGTTACAACATCGTGATGTACTTGGCCTTGATTGCAGTCGTTTGTATACCTTAGGCACGTCGGAATCTGCTTTATCTGACAAGCTGGATAAAGTGCAATTACCATCCGGTTATAGTCTTGGTTATCGCTCATATTTACCGTTTATCGAAGTCAAATTATTTGGCCCTAAAGGGGAGTTAGATACGCGTCTAAAATTGATGCAGCTGATTTTCAAATTGATTGATGGCTGTGTGGTGAGTGTAGATGAACCCATGCATGCTCACGTAGGCAATTTGATCAGCGATAAGAAGTTTTCTATTTCAGTTGCTGAGCGTTCAACACAGGGCCGCTTAGCAACCTGGTTACACTCTAATGAAAAAGCCGCTGAGTATTGTGGTCATGGTTGGGTGCTGGGTGGTCAGGTTTCCGTGGGCGGTAATGAAAGTGATGTTTTAGCGGAAACACTCGCTCTGGCAGGAGCAACCAAAGATAAATGCGCCACTGACATTGCGATTGTAACGGGGCAGTTGATAGAAAAAACCTTTACTTTGGCCTTAGCAACCCCAGAAGGCGAGTGGGGACAAACTTTGTCGTTTAACCGCGTTTATAATCGTGATGATCAAGCATTACTGATCACGACGATTGCCGCTGATATGTTGCGTCGCTATTTATCGAGTAAAACCATGTTTGCCCAATACAGTTCTTTGACGCGTGAAAAAGAAATGTATATCCCTCAGAGCGTTTTAAACTCACGTTTCTAACGTGATCCAATGTTGAATCCAGTCTAAAACTGCCTCAATTGTGTAGAGCTTAGAAGAAAATCATCTAAGCTCTATTTGTCTGAATTTAAAAGATAATTTAATAATTCTTCTTTTTGTGACAGGCAAAATTTTCATTTGATCTTAAACTGAATGTTCTTCTGCCAAAATGCACAAGGAGGGTGGCATGTATCAACAGTCGAAGATCTTAGTGTGGTACCAAGTGGCAAGTCAAAAAGTTATCTTAGGGGAGGCATCGAGCCGCAAATATCATGATGTTCATTCGATTTGGCGTCGTGCTCCTGAGGAAGACGAGAATCAGCAAGAGATGGGTTTTCGTTTGTCGTTATTTGATGATGGCGGTCGAGAAGTGGCCGGAAAAGCAATCTCAATGGGAACGGCAGATCAGCTTCTATTAGGTGTCGATATCGATTAATTGGTGTAGTGGTGGGAACTATTGGCAATACGCTGTATACAGCGATTATAGATTGTTAATAAATTTGATTAATAACAAGGCCAGCAGTCGCTGGCCTTGTTATTGATAATATCGAACAGAAACAACGTTAAGCACGTTTCTCTTTGAGCTTGTAAGCAACCCCTTCTAAGGCCACATCACTTTTGGCTCTTGTCACACAAGGTAAGATTTCATCTTCTTGCGTATATGCCATAGCAAAACCAACATATTCAACTTCACCTGAGCTTAGCTTGCAGCGGCAAGCTCCGCAATGGCCATCTCGGCAGTTGTATTCGACTTCCATGCCAGCCGCTTCCATTGTTTCTAATAAAGTATTAGATGCGTTGGTCGTGATGGTATGCAGTCCGTTGATTTTGACTTTAGCCATTACAGTTCGAAATCCTTAAAGTCGTCAGCTTTCGCATCGCTTTCAATTTGGCCAACAAGGTAAGATGAAATCTCAGCTTCTTGTGGTGCAACCTGTACGTTATCTGAAGACAACCAAGCATTAATCCATGGAATTGGGTTAGAGGTTGCTTCTGGGTAAGCCGTTGGTAGACCAACAGCATTCATGCGTACGTTAGTGATGTACTCAACGTATTGACATAGAATGTCTTTGTTCAAACCAATCATTGAACCGTCTTTGAATAGGTATTCAGCCCACTCTTTTTCTTGCTCAGCCGCTTCTTTAAACAAGTCAAAACATTCTTGTTTACACTCTTCAGCCACTTGCATGAATGAGAAGTCATCTTGGCCATTACGCAAGATGTTAATCATGTGCTGTGTGCCAGTCAGGTGCAGTGCTTCATCACGAGCAATGAGCTTGATGATTTTTGCGTTACCTTCCATCAGTTCACGTTCTGCAAAGGCAAACGAACAAGCAAAGCTAACGTAGAAACGAATCGCTTCTAGTGCGTTCACGGACATCAAACAAACGTAAAGTTTCTTCTTCAGCTCGTACTTGCTGATTTTTACTTCTTCGCCGTTGATTTGATGAGTCCCTTCGCCGTAACGGTGATAATCATTGGTCATTTCGATCAAGTCATCGTAGTAACGAGCGATGTCTTTTGCGCGTTTCAGAATGTGCTCATTCTCAACGATGTCATCGAAGATAAGACCTGGATCGTTAACGATGTTACGAATGATATGCGTGTATGAACGCGAGTGGATCGTTTCAGAGAACGACCATGTTTCAATCCAAGTTTCTAGCTCTGGTAAAGATACCAGCGGGAGTAGGGCAACGTTTGGACTACGGCCTTGAATTGAATCCAACAGTGTTTGGTACTTCAAGTTAGAGATGAAAATGTGTTTTTCATGATCGGGTAACTTGTTGTAGTCAATACGGTCGCTCGATACATCAACTTCTTCTGGACGCCAGAAGAAAGAAAGTTGTTTTTCGATCAGTTTTTCGAAAATTTCAAATTTTTGTTGGTCGTAGCGTGCAACGTTAACCGATTGACCAAGAAACATAGGTTCTTTTAGTTGGTCGTTTTTTGTATGGTTAAAAGTACTGTAAGCCATGATGCCTCAATTCCTTTTAAGCCCCTCGAATCTCAAGGGGCGTATGTTCGTTATTAATAAATGTTCTATAGAGTTACTGAGCTGAGATTAGATCTTACAGCCGCCGCCTTCACAATCTTCTTCTACAGGTTGAACTGCATCTTTCTGATCGTCTTTAGCGCCATCGCGAGTGTTATGGTAGTAAAGTGTCTTCACACCATATTTGTATGCGGTCAGCAAATCTTGTAGCAACTTAGTCATCGGCACTTTACCGCTTTCAAAACGGCTTGGGTCGTAGTTGGTATTGGCAGAAATCGCTTGGTCTACGAATTTTTGCATGATACCGACTAGGTGTAAGTAACCATCGTTTGAACCGATGTTCCAAAGTAGCTCGTAATTGTCTTTTAGGTTAACGAAGTCAGGTACAACCTGCTTCAAGATACCGTCTTTAGAAGCTTTAACCGAAACATAACCACGTGGTGGCTCGATACCGTTGGTCGCGTTAGAGATCTGAGAAGAGGTCTCAGATGGCATTAGCGCGGTTAGGGTAGAGTTACGTAGACCGTGAGTCATAATTTCTTGGCGAAGTTCATCCCAATCGTAATGCAGTGCTTCATCACAAATAAGGTCGATATCTTTCTTGTAAGTGTCGATAGGCAATAGGCCTTTCGCATAGTTTGTTTCATCAAACAGTGGGCACTTGCCTTGCTCTTTAGCCAGCTCAACAGACGCTTTCAATAGGTAGTATTGAATTGCTTCAAACGTACGGTGAGTGAGACCGTTCGCGCTGCCGTCTGAGTATTTCACGCCATTTTTCGCTAGGTAGTATGCGTAGTTGATAACACCCACACCTAAGGTACGACGGTTCATGGTTGACTTGTACGCCGCTGGTAGCGGGTAGTCTTGGTAATCCAGCAGAGCATCTAGGGCACGAACTACAAGCTCAGACAATTCTTTCAGATCATCCAGTTCGTTTATTTTACCAAGGTTGAAGGCTGAAAGGGTACAAAGCGCGATTTCGCCAGAGTCATCTTCAACGTTAACCAAAGGTTTGGTTGGTAGTGCAATCTCCAAACATAGGTTTGATTGGCGAATAGGTGCGACTTCTGAATCAAACGGGCTGTGAGTATTACAGTGGTCTACGTTTTGAATGTAGATACGACCCGTTGATGCACGCTCTTGCATTAGCAAAGAGAACATTTCGATCGCTTTTACGCTCTCTTTTTTGATCGCTGGATCATTTTCGTACTGTACGTATAGACGCTCGAATTCCGCTTGGTTTTCGAAGAACGCATCATATAGGCCCGGAACGTCAGATGGTGAGAATAGGGTAATGTTGCCGCCTTGAACTAAACGTTGGTACATCAGCTTGTTCAGCTGTACACCGTAGTCCATATGACGAACACGGTTCTCTTCAACGCCACGGTTGTTCTTTAGAATCATCAAAGAACGAGCTTCGCCGTGCCACATTGGGTAGAACACAGTCGCAGCACCACCACGAACACCACCTTGAGAACAGCATTTAACTGCCGTTTGGAAGTATTTGTAGAACGGAATACAACCGGTGTGGAATGCTTCACCGCCACGGATTTCAGAACCGAGCGCACGAATACGACCCGCGTTGATACCAATACCAGCACGTTGAGAAACGTAACGAACAATTGAGCTTGCCGTTGCGTTGATTGAATCTAAGCTATCACCACACTCGATAAGAACACATGAGCTGAACTGACGAGTAGGGGTACGTACACCGGACATGATCGGTGTAGGTAAAGAAATTTTGAATGTTGAAGTCGCATCGTAGAAACGCTTAACGTAGTCAAGACGAGTTTCTTTTGGATAATTCGCGAATAGACATGCCGATACAAGAATGTATAGGAACTGTGCACTTTCGTAGATCTCACCAGAAACACGGTTTTGCACGAAGTATTTACCTTCGAGCTGTTTTACCGCCGCGTATGAAAAATCAAGATCGCGTGTATGCTGCAGGTAAGCACCAAGCTCATTAAGTTCTGCTTTGGTGTAATCTTCTAGAATGTGGCTATCGTACTTGCCCATTTCTACCAGACGAGAAACGTGATCGAATAACGCTGGTGGCTCATATTGACCATACGCTTTTTTACGTAGGTGGAATACGGCAAGACGAGCGGCTAGGTATTGATAGTCTGGCGTTTCTTCAGAGATTAAGTCGGCTGCAGACTTAATGATGGTCTCGTGAATGTCAGAGGTCGTGATGCCGTCGTAGAACTGAATGTGAGCTTTTAGTTCTACCTGTGAAACTGAAACGTTATCTAGACCTTCGGCTGCCCATGTAATCACACGGTGAAGTTTTTCTAGATCAATATTTTCTTTGCGGCCATCGCGCTTGGTGACGGTGAGTTGTTGGTTCATTCTGATTCTTTTCCCTAACAAAACTGATTAAAGCCGAATTTTCGTGTAATTGTTGTAAAATCGTGTTCGGCTTTGCGAGCAAAATCTATCTATATATTGTAGTGCAAACACAAGATATAGGGGTAATCTTGGCTGCGGGTTACAAGATAGTGCTATCGGGGACGATTTTCAAGTTGAAGATCTTGGATGACTTGTGGATAACTGACAAAAACAAAAAAAACAGTAAGTGGATACTAACTCACGAAATAAGGCCGGATTTGAAGGTATAAAAATACCGTTTTTGAATCGGTTTAAACTTAACCGTAAACAAAAATAAATATCTTGATCTTCGAGAAAAATTGAGTGTGATTTAGTTGCTGTACAAAGTGGAATCAATCGCACGAAAAACATGCAAAAAAGATTAAAAAAGGCGGACATTTTGTGCGGCCGCCTCAAATTGGTTAAACGTTCATCAAGCGTCTGTTTTGCAGGTGTGGACGATATAATTAACGTCGACGTTCTTGCCTAACTTATAACGGCCAGTGATTGGGTTATAATGTAAGCCAGTAATGCCTAATTCAATAAGATCCGTTTGATCGATCATTTTGATCATCTCTGATGGACGAATGAATTTTTCGTGGTCATGGGTGCCATCAGGCACGATTTTCAATAATTTTTCTGCACCAACGATCGCGAATAGGTATGATTTGATATTGCGGTTCAGTGTGGAGAAAAAAACGTGACCGTTAGGCTTAACCAATGCAGCACAAGATCGAATCACTGAAAGTGGGTCTGGTACGTGCTCAAGCATTTCCATACAGGTCACTACATCGTATGTACCGGCATGGTCAACCGCGTGGTCTTCAATAGTGCTACGGATGTAATCTAATTTAGTGCCGGTTTCAAGAGCGTGAAGACGAGCGACTTCGAGTGGCTCTTTACCCATATCTAAACCGGTGACGATAGCACCTTCACGCGCCATGCTTTCAGCGAGGATGCCGCCGCCACAACCAACATCAAGCACTTTCTTACCAAATAGACCATCCGCACATTCCATTACGTAGTTCAAACGCAAAGGGTTGATTTGGTGCAGAGGTTTGAATTCACCCTCTAAATCCCACCAGCGTGACGCCATCTCTTCAAACTTTTTGATCTCGCTCGGATCTACGTTTTGTGTTTTTGTCATAATCCATCTATCTATTTGGCAAACTTCGTTTGGCATTATAGCGACAAAATGTTTCCTCTCCATAGTCAAAGCAAGTTTTCTCCAAAATTGCTGAAAATGTAACCACTAATCAGCGGCATATATGCACTGTGTGCAAATTCTCAGCAGTTGAATCACAACAAAGCTCACAACCTGATAAAAGGAGAGGGAAAGTGATGCCGAAGTGACGATTTATATGTTATATTTTTGCACCTTACACGAATCGTATTTACGATCTGAAAATAGAGGGATAATGGCTCTATGAGCGATTTAGCTAAAGAGATCACGCCCGTAAACATTGAAGATGAGCTTAGAGGTTCATACCTCGACTACGCGATGTCAGTCATCGTGGGTCGTGCTCTTCCTGATGTGCGTGATGGCCTAAAACCAGTACACCGCCGCGTTCTATTCGCGATGAATGTACTAGGCAACGATTGGAATAAACCATATAAAAAATCTGCCCGTGTTGTTGGCGACGTAATCGGTAAATATCACCCACACGGTGATAGTGCAGTATACGAATCGATTGTTCGTATGGCGCAGCCGTTCTCACTACGCTATATGCTAGTTGACGGTCAAGGCAACTTTGGTTCAGTCGATGGCGATTCAGCAGCGGCAATGCGTTACACCGAAGTTCGTATGTCAAAAATCGCCGGTGAGTTGTTGACGGATCTTGAGAAAGAAACTGTCGATTTCGTACCGAACTATGACGGCACGGAACAGATCCCAGCGGTTCTACCGACAAAAATTCCTAACCTATTGGTAAACGGTTCTTCCGGTATCGCAGTAGGTATGGCAACAAACATTCCTCCGCATAACCTGACGGAAGTGATTGACGGCTGTTTGGCATACATCAATAACGAAGAAATTACGATTGATGAGCTGATGGATTACATCCCAGGCCCAGACTTCCCAACAGCAGCTTTGATCAGCGGCCGTAAAGGCATCGTCGATGCATACAAAACGGGTCGCGGTAAGATCTACATGCGCTCAAAAGCGGAGATCGAAACTGAGAAAAATGGTCGCGAAACCATTATTGTTAGTGAAATCCCGTACCAAGTGAACAAAGCTCGCTTGATTGAAAAAATCGCGGAGCTGGTTAAAGACAAGAAAGTAGAAGGCATCAGTGCACTACGTGACGAATCTGATAAAGATGGTATGCGTATTGTTATTGAATGTAAGCGTGATGCAGTCGGTGAAGTGGTTCTAAACAACCTTTACGCTCAAACTCAGCTGCAAACGACTTTCGGTATCAACATGGTTGCGCTAGACCATGGTCAGCCTAAGCTATTCAACCTAAAAGAGATGTTGAAGTGCTTCGTTGACCACCGCCGTGAAGTGGTGACTCGCCGTACTATCTTTGAATTGAAGAAAGCACGCGAACGCGCACATATCCTTGAAGCGCTTGCGCTTGCTCTGGCGAACATCGATGAAATCATCGAGCTGATTCGTAACGCAGCAACACCAGCGGAAGCAAAAGCAGGGCTAATTGCTCGTGGTTGGGACCTTGGCAACGTAGCAGCGATGCTTGAAAGTGCTGGCAACGACGCAGCGCGTCCAGATTGGTTAGAGCCAGAGTTCGGTATTCGTGATGGCCAATACTTCCTAACTGAGACTCAAGCACAAGCCATTCTAGAACTTCGTCTACACCGTCTAACCGGTCTAGAGCACGAGAAGATTCTAGATGAATACAAAGCACTACTAGAAGAAATTGCTGAGCTAATGCATATCCTTGCAAGCACTGAGCGTTTGATGGAAGTGATTCGTGAAGAGCTTGAGTTGGTACGTGAAGCTTACGGCGATGCTCGTCGTACAGAAATCACCGCCGCAAGTCATGACATCGACATGGAAGAGCTGATTGCACGTGAAGACGTTGTGGTTACGCTATCTCATGAAGGTTACGTTAAGTACCAAATCCTAAGTGACTACGAAGCTCAACGTCGTGGTGGTAAAGGTAAGAGTGCAACGAAGATGAAGGAAGAGGATTACATCGAGCGTCTGCTTGTTGCCAATACTCACGATAACATCTTATGTTTCTCTACTCGTGGTAAAACGTACCGTCTGAAAGTATACCAATTGCCTCTAGCGAGTCGTACTGCTCGTGGTAAGCCTATCGTTAACATTCTTCCTCTAGAAGAAGGTGAACGTATTACGGCAATTCTACCTGTGTCTGAATTCAGTGCTGATAAGTTTATCTTCATGGCTACTGGTGACGGTACGGTTAAGAAGACACCTCTGAACCAGTTCGCTAACGTACGTTCAAACGGTTTGATCGCAGTGAACCTACGTGATGACGACTCTTTGATTGGTGTTGACATTACTGATGGTCAAAGCGACATCATGCTGTTCTCTAAAGCAGGTAAAGTTGTTCGCTTTAGCGAAGATAAAGTACGTGCTATGGGTCGTACTGCGGCGGGTGTTCGCGGTATGAGACTGGCTGACGAAGACCAAGTAGTATCGTTGATTGTTCCTTCAAATGAAGGTGACATTCTAACAGTAACGCAAAATGGTTACGGTAAACGTACGGAACTTTCTGAGTACCCAACTAAAGGTCGTGCAACACAAGGTGTTGTTTCTATCAAAGTTTCTGAACGTAATGGCCCTGTAGTTGGTGCTGTTCAAGTTGAGGAAGGCGATGAGATGATGATGATCACTGACGCAGGTACGCTTGTTCGTACACGCGTGGCGGAAGTAAGCCAAGTAGGCCGAAATACCCAAGGTGTGACTCTGATCCGTACTGCAGCTGATGAAAACGTAGTTGGTCTGCAACGCATTGATGAAATTGACGAAGTTGAATTGCTTGAGGGCGAAGAAGGTGAAGTTGTAGAAGCAACAGCATCGGAAGAAGCACCGCAAGTGACGAACACTGAATTAAACGATTCAGCTGAAGATGACACTGCAGAAGATGATTCTGAAGCGTAATTGAAAAGCATAAATAAGAACCGAGCTCAAGGGCTCGGTTTTTTTATGTCTGGAATATTTTAGTGTGCGTTTATGAAAGAAACGCTATGACAGAAGCATTATGAAAGAGCCCCGATAAAGCCATTTTATGGCGGGTGTTTATAGACCTACGTCTTATAGACAAGCGCCGTAAAATTTGTTGAATTTAGGGATTATCAGTATTACAGGAAGTAATGCGGAAACTCACAGGGAGAGAGTTATGTCATCATTTACATTATCGAACAGTTTTATGCAACTCAGTTCGTCGATGAGCTTGGAGACTTGGACACTATATCTGGTCGCTATTCTTATTTTGACGGCTTCTCCGGGCCCAAGTTCACTACTTTGCATGACTAAAGGTGTCACGCAAGGTTTTCGCATCGGTGTTTATACCGCGCTTGGCAGCTTAACGGCCATTACGATTATCTTAACCTTATCATTTACTGGGCTTGGCTTAGTTATCGCCTCATCAGAGTTGACGTTTAATATCATTAAATACACCGGAGCTGCGTATTTGATATATCTAGGTATTAAAGCGATTTTGTCCAAAGAGCAAGAGTACCAATTGGGCGAAGAGCAAGAGACGTCAGAGCTAGCGCCAGTTAAACACTATATTTCCGGTTTTATAGTGGGCAGCAGTAATCCTAAAGCGATTCTATTTTTTACTGCTTTGTTTCCCCAGTTTATCGACCCAAACGCACCACTTTTGGCTCAATACATAATTTTTACCGCCACCTTTATGATCATGGAATTTTCCTGGCTTGCTATCTATGCCTTGTTGGGGGCTAAATCCTCAAATTGGCTTTTTGCAAAGGGTAGGGCAAAACTGTTTAATCGCGTGACCGGTGGTGTTTTTATCGGCGCGGGTACCTTGCTATCGACAGCGTCAAAAGCGTAAGTGACTCGCAACGCGAGTGGAGTGCATTTGTTACGCTGTCGTGAGCGATTTTTTAGCAGGAAAGCATAATGCCTAATGGACAGCTAACTGAAATGGCCATGTCGATCTATTTGGGATGGCTGCTTATTCTCGTTATTGCCTACCCATTTGTACTGGTGGTGGTACAGATTGTTGCTTATGGGGAATACAATAAAAAACGCTACACTAAGCGAGTTAATGTTTTGTGTGCGGCTGCTTTTGCGATTCTCTTAGTACTCCATCTACAAACAGAAGTGATTTATGGTAAAGAGATGTTAGATTGGTTAAAAAACAAGGCTAACTGAGCTCTCTTTACGCATAGTGCGCTAGTTATTCGTTGGCATAGACATTTTGCTATTGTCTGCCAATATTCTTTCTGGCTGTTATTCTTAGTCTTCCTCCTTCGCTTTTCACGATCTTCTTGGTTGTGCACCTCTCTAGCCATACTGATGTAGTTGCGTATCAAGTCACATTATTAATGATAGAAACTATTTGTTGTAATAGCCCGTGCAACTACCTGTTTTTGCGTCTAAAATTCCAAACATCGACTTTCTGTTACCTTCATCACGAAAATCACCATAGCGATAAGAAAACAAAATGAACCTGTCACTAAAACAAAAATTGATTGGTGCAAGCCTATTAGCGGTCATGCTAATGGCGAGTGCACTGACTTGGCTTTCTGCTGACCAACTTTATCAACAAACGCGCAATGGCATGTATTCTCGAGCTGAGAGCCTCGCAAATACCGCGGCAGTTGGTATTTCCGATTGGATCAGTGTTCGTCGCGATATTACATCTGCGTTTAATGCTTATAGTACCGAAGCGGATGTGGTTCCCTTTTTGCAACAAGCACGTATCGCAGGCGGTTTTGATGACATTTTCTTAGGTACGCCTGCCGGAGATATGTATCGCTCGCATCCTGAACGCAATCGCGCTGATTACGATCCACGTACTCGTCCTTGGTATATTGACGCTAATAATGCAGGACGCCAGATTATCACCACGGCATACCAAGATGCCATTACTGGTGCATTGTTGGTGTCTATCGCAGAGCCCGTGCGTATTAATGGTAAACAGATTGGTGTTGTCGCTTCAGATGTGTTGCTCGATCAACTTATCAACGATGTGATTAGTCTAGATGCGGGTAAAAATGCCCATGCGATGCTGATTGATAAACAAGATGGCACCTTCTTGGCCCACCCAAACAAGAACTTACTACTTAAACCGGTTACTTCTTTAGATCCTCAGTTGACGTTGTCAGCGATCGAAGCCTTAGCGAATGCAGGCGATATTGAGATCGTCGAACAAAATGGTGTAGAGAAACTCTATTACTTTAAAAATGTTCCAGACACCGATTGGATGTTCGCGATTGAAATGGATCGTGAGACGGAACAAGCGGGGCACAGTGAATTGCTGCAAGAGCTTATCTTGACGGCGCTAGTGATCACTGCGTTTGTCGCTTTTGCCGTATCATGGTTAGTTAGCTTCCTATTCCGTGATCTTCTGCGTGTATCCAAAGCCTTAGATGAAATTGCCTCTGGTGATGCGGATCTCACTCAGCGTCTTGTACCACATAGCCAAGATGAAGTGGGTCGTTTGGCGATAAGCTTCAATACTTTCGTCGGCAATATGCACCAAATGGTGACAACATTGAGCAGTGTTTCTACGGCGCTAAATGGTCAAGCGAGCGATACGGCAAAGCAAGCTGAAGATCGCCGTATTCGCATTCGTACCCAACAAGATGAGATCAATATGGTCGCGACGGCAATTAACGAAATGGCTGCCGCGACACAAGAAATTGCCGGTAATGCAGAAAACACTGCGCAAAATGCTACGCAAGCTGTGGGCGCATGTACGCATGGCTCAACACAAGTAACGCAAACGCAAAGCTCGATTCAAAATCTCGCACAAGAAGTGGTGGTGGCGACACAAGTTATTCAAGAACTTGAAAGCCACGGCAACAGCATTAATTCTATTCTTGCGACGATTCAAGGTATTGCAGAACAAACTAATCTGTTGGCATTAAATGCCGCCATTGAAGCGGCGCGAGCGGGTGAGCAAGGTCGCGGCTTTGCAGTGGTTGCAGATGAAGTGCGAGTGTTGAGTCAGCGCACTCACTCTTCAACGCAAGAGATCCAACAAATGATTGAAACACTGCAAGCCACCACAGCGCGCGCGGTGAATATCATGGGTGATAGCCGTATGCTGGCTGATACCAGCGTGACAGATGCAGATGCAGCGGCAGTGAGTTTGGCGCAAATTCACACTACTGTGGAATCTATCAGTGATATGGCAACGCAAATTGCGTCAGCGGCTGAAGAGCAAGCATCAGTGACCTCTGAAATTACTCGTAATACGGTTGGTATTCGTGACGTCTCGTTTGAGTTGGCGGAAGAGGCCAATGTCGCAGCAGAGCAAGCCGTGAAATTGTCTGAACTGTCTCATGAGCTAGAAAGTGAGATTCGCCGCTTTAAGTTGTGATGAATTGTTCTACCTTGCCTATCCTGAAGCCCGGTTTAATCACCGGGCTTTTTATTGATTGGTTAAAGACATAAAGCAACAGGCATTTTTCCAAAATGGAAAAGTGTCTTTCTTTTAATTTCAATTGTGGACATTGTCTGCGCGACTTAAAATCCATGAAAATTATAAGGAATACACCATGTCCAACTCTCTTAACGCTTTTCAACAACGTATTCACGCAATCGTGACCGATGCGTACCTTAACCCTAAGCAAAAGAATCAGTTCTTAGCTTTAGAAGCAGAAGCAAACTTGCCTTATATGCCAATTTCAAATGAAATTGCTAAAGCAATGGAAGAGGGTGTTTTATGTGACATGTTTGAAGGTCATGCGCCATTTAAGCCTCGTTATGTACTGCCTGATTATGCGAAATTCTTACAAAATGGTTCTGAATACCTTGAACTATCGGCGGCAGAAGATTTTGATGACGCACTGAACCTGCTGACGATTATCTATCACCACGTACCGTCAGTGACTAACATTCCTGTATATCTTGGTCAACTTGATGATGTACTGATGCCATTTGTGGGCGATCTAACTGACGAGCAAATTTACACCAAGCTTAAGCGCTTCTGGATCATGCTGGATCGCACTTTGCCAGATGCGTTTATGCACGTGAATATTGGTCCTGCGGACAATATTATTTGCCGTACCATTCTTAAAGTAGACGCAGAGCTAAAGCAAATCGCACCAAACCTGACTTTTATGTACGATCCTGCGATTACTCCTGATGATTTGTTACGCCAAGCCGCAGCAAATATCTGTGAGTGCAGCAAACCGCACATCGCAAACTACCCGATGCACGCTCAAGCGTATGGCGACAAGAAATTCGGCATTGTAAGCTGTTATAACTCGCTACCACTTGCTGGTGGTTCAAACACGCTAGTGCGTATGAACTTAAAACAAGCTGCAGCGAAAGCAAGTGACAGTGATGATTTTATTGAGAACGTATTACCAAGCTATTGTGCTTTGATGATTGAACTGATGGATGCACGTAGTAGCTACCTGCACGAGCAATCTAACTTCTTCGAAGGTTTCCTAACCAAAGAAGGTTTGATTGAAGAGTCACGCTTTGCGCCAATGTTTGGTATTTACGGCATGGCAGAAGCGGTGGATACACTGCTGACGAAAGAAGAGACCGCAGCGCGTTATGGTCAAGATGAGATCGCAAACCAACTGGGTCACCGCATTTCGGCTAAGCTAGCACAGATTGTTGAAAACTCACCGGTGAAATTTGGTCTAGAAGGTCGTGCATTATTACATGCACAAGGTGGCATTAGCCTAGATGAAGGTGTGACTCCGGGCGTACGTATTCCATACGGTACTGAGCCAGATCCAGTGAGCTACGTACAAGCAACGGTTGGTCATCACCAATACTACACTTCTGGTATCAGCGATATTTTAACCATCGATGAAACGGTTAAATCAAACCCAGAAGCGATGTTTAATCTATGTAAAGGTGCGCTAGCACTTGGCTACCGCGAGTTCACTGCTAACGTAGCATCAAATGATTTGATTCGTGTTACGGGTTATATGGTGAAGCTGTCTGACATCGCAAAATTTTCTGAATGTGGTTCACGTACCAATACCACTTGGTTGGGCGCAGAAGCGTCAGAAAGAACCGGTATCTTAGACCGTGCACCACGTGTGGTAAGCATGGAAATGTCACCAACTTACCGTTAATTACTATGAGTCACACGTTCAACAAGCCGGCAATCGTTAGTCGTATTTTGAACTTTTCCTGTGTGGATGGACCAGGCAATCGCCTGGTCATTTTCCTTCAAGGTTGCAATTTCAATTGCCTCAATTGTCATAACCCTCATACGATCAATTACTGCAATCATTGCGGTGACTGCGTTGATGGTTGCCCTACAGGGGCGCTGACGTTTAGCACAAGTGAACTGCACGGCTTAAAACCTAAAGTGGTTTGGGATGAAGCTAAGTGTACTCACTGCGATCAATGCGTCGATGTCTGCGGCAATAAGTCGAATCCGAAGGTTAAGCATTACACCGTTGAGCAGATGCTCGCGATCATTCGCAAGCAGCAATTTTTTATCAGTGGTATTACGATTTCGGGTGGAGAGGCAACGGTACAATTACCGTTTATCATTGAACTTTTTAAAGCGATAAAAGCTGACGTGACGTTACAGCATCTTAGTTGTTTTATCGATAGTAATGGTCATTTGAGTGCGACGGGTTGGCAACGGGTCATGCCTTATTTAGATGGCGCGATGATCGATCTTAAAGCGTGGCAGAATGACACGCATTTGTGGTTGATAGGACGTGATAATCACAAGGTCATTGCTTCGATTCAGTTACTCGCAGAAGCTGGAAAGTTGCACGAACTTCGTTTACTGCATATTCCGGGTAAAAGCGATTTAGATAGCGAAGTTAATGCGGTGTCTGAGTTGATTAATCGCTTGCCGCTGGAAGTGACTATTCGTCTCAATGCTTTTCAACATCATGGCGTGATAGGTGAAGCATTGACGTGGGATAAGTGCAGTAAGCAGCAGATGGAGTGTTTCCATCATGCGTTACAATCTCGCGTACCGCATACCTTACAACTGCCAAGTGTCTATATGTAGAAGCGGCATCTAGTTGAACAGATGTCCTTCGACAACCAGATTGAATAAATGCGGTATGGTGCTGACCATGCCGTATTTTTATTCCCGCTATTCCCGCTATTCCGGCACCTTCCCGACTAATCCACTAATATTGCGTGCAACCATTGTAGTGCGGGATCGTTCAAACTGACCTCATTCCACACTAAACTATAAGCAACTTTACCATATTCAAAAGGAAGTGGTTTTTGTACCAACCCCTTTGCTTGAAACGCATGTTGCGCCCACATTTTAGAGCACGTCAATAGATACATGGAGTGATGACACATAACAGCGGCAGCGCCAAAGTCTGCCACCGACATCGCGACTCTTCGTGTGCCGTGTTGCTGCTTGAGGTTTTGCTCAAAGTAAGGCTCAGACAAATCGCGATCTTGAATGCCAATATGTTGGTAGGCAAGATAGTCTTCGGTGGTTAATGTTTTTTCGACCAGCGGGTGAGCGGGGTTCATTAAGCAGACCATTTCATCACTGAGTAATTGTTGCCATACCAATTCACGGCTTGTCGTCGGTGGTTGACTGATATCATGAGGCAAGATCATAAAGTCTACTTGACCGCGAATCAGCGAATCGAAGCTCATTTGTTCTTTAGCATAAACATTGATTTGATTCGCCTGCGGCAGCTGCTCACGTATCAGGCTGATTTTACCCGCAAAGAGTTCAAAGGTGCTTTCACGCATCGAAAGCGCTATTGAGCCATTGAACTGTGCAGGATTAAATTCGCCTTGATGCAGTATGCCATTCATACTGGCCAAAATTTTATGAATTTGTGCGGCAATACCTAGCGCAAATGGCGTTGGGACGAGTTGCGAACCATCGCGATAAAACAGTTCGTCATTCAACTGCTCTCGCAATTGCGCCATGGTTTTACTTACACTTGATGGTGTGACGCATAACGTATTAGCGGTGCTAGTGACACTGTGAGTGGTTAGCATGACATGCAACACGGTTAAGTGCTTAAGGCTAATACGAGAAAGGGCAATGAAATCCATAAGGGGCAGTAAATAGGCGGTACAAGTGGCTATTATAGACTGAACTTAAGCGAAGGCAGAAGGTTTAACGCAATCGCTTAACGCGTGGTGTGTTCAAATGCTTTCGCGTGGGAAGTGCTAAACGGTGAGCAATAAAAAACGCGCTTAAGTGTCAGCGCGTTTATGATTCAGTTGTGGTTCGACTTAGTGAACTTGATGATGAAGAGTCATCAGTACAGAACTAATCGATTAAACCGTACTGAGAGCCAAGAATATCGATAATTTCTTGCTTCGGATTATCACTTAACGTGATGGCTTTGCCGGTAATCTTTTCAGCAATCGCAGTGTAGGTCGTTGAGATATCCATTAAAGCCTCAAGTGGCAGTACATTGTTACGAGCCAATGCTTCACGTTCCGGCATACGATCTTTATTCAACAAGATGTCTGGGTCAGGGAAGTGGTTCAATAGGAATTGACGGAAACCTTCTTTCGAGTTCTCGACAATGTTGCCTTGTTGATACGCTTGTTTATCCCAAATGCGCGAGGAATCGGGCGTACCGACTTCATCCATATAGATCAGTTTTTCATTGCCTTCGGCATCGTGCACATAGCCAAACTCGAACTTTGTATCGACAAAGATTTGTTCCACTTCAGCCAGAGCGTTGCTAATCACCCCAAAGCCTTCGCTTAACAGCTTCTCATACAAAGCAATGTCATCAGCTTTGCTAAAGTTAAATGCTGCAAAGTTTTCTTCGATGTTTTTGCGAGTAATGTTTACGTCATCGGCTTCAGGTACACCAGGAATACCTTTAAGAATACCTTTGGTTGAAGGGGTCATCAGTAATTCTGGCAGGGCTTTGTCTTTTTCTAACCCATCAGGAAGCTCAATACCACAGAACTCACGTTCACCTTTGCTATATGCACGCCACATGGAGCCAGTAATGTATTGACGACAAATCGCTTCGATCATGATCGGCTTGGCTTTTTGCACAATCCAAACCAATGGATGTGGAATATCAAGAATATGACTGTCTGCCAAACCATTGTCTTTAAACAGCTTAAACCAATGGTTAGAAATGGCGTTTAGCGCTGCGCCTTTACCCGGCACACCTTTTAGGCCACCTTCACCATGCCAAATGCAATCGAACGCTGAGATGCGATCGCTGATCACCATAATGGCAAGAGGGGCATCTGGGGCAACATCATAGCCTTTTTCTTTAATAAGACGTTGGCTGTCTGCTTCGGTTAACCAATATACCGAGCGAACTTTACCACTGTGAACAGGCTTGTGAGTGCGAATAGGGAGATCGTCGTTTACGGCGAGGACTTGATCTGCGAGGCTCATGAGACATTCCTATCGTTTACATGAAAGAGAGTTTATCCGATTGATTGGCATCATACCCACATTTAACATAGGCCGCCAGATAAAAAGCAATCGTTTGCGTAAAAAGTTTGCACCGGGTAAATTCTGTCTCTACCAGAGCTAAATGATCGCTAAATTTGTCTGTGCATTATTGTGCGGTTTGAATGTCAGTACCGTGGGTGTGATTGCGGAAAAGAAAAAGCCTCTCATGGAGAGGCGAAAGGCAATGCTGCAAATCGTCAAGCTTATTAGTGATACTGGTTTACTCTGCCCTCGACGAAAAAGACTTCACAGCCATGGGATAGTGCTAAATCTTTAAGTAGTGATTTATTTACGCTGTCGATTTGATTTGAAGCAACCACAGCGCTGGCATTACCCGATTGAATGGCTTTAATCACAATCTCTAGCTCAGACTGAGTATTAGAGGACTTCAACTGAATGATCTTTTGACAGACCACATTCGATGCCGCGAACTGTGCGTGATCTGGGCGAGGGCATTCAGCGGTGAAAAATATCCATTGCTGCTGCATAGAAAGACCCGCTAAACGATTCAAGACAGAGTCAGCGATGTTCATTGGCTGTGTTGGTTGCGCCAATACATTGTACTTCGAGTAAGAGTGACTGTGAGCTTGTGTATGAATCATATTAACTGTCCTTATATACATGCTGTATGCCTATACAGTAGTAATTTTGCATGTATTGGTCAAGCGTTATGTTTGATTTATATACAGAGAAATTGTTCTGTTTAGAGGCGGTTTGATTTTAACTGTTTGAATATATGTGGTTTATTTTGTTTTTGCCTGAGGGGCTGTTCCCATCAAAATGTGATGAAAAACACATTTTGATGGGAAGTGGGGACTGGTGTTTATACAGTGGTTTGAATCGGTTTACTGTATAGGAGTGAGAAAGCGCTGCGGAAAATCGCTAAAAATGGCATTCACGTTTTGTAGATGTTTAAGCTGATTTGGGTTGTTTACCGTGAAACACCATACTTGGTACCCAGCTTGCTGTAATGTCGCAATTTGCTGTTTATTAGTGGTTTTAGCATTGAGGTTACACGCGACAGCATCGACTTCTTCGAGTAGTGCCCAATCACGCTGTGATAGTTTTTCACTTAACACCGCTATTGGGTAACCGAGTTGGGCTTTATGTACTTCTCTTAGCGTTTGATGATCAAAGCTAGAGATTAATACTCGTTCGGTAGGTAAAGAAAAATGCTCTAGTTGGCGTTTTAATTCTTGTACAACGGGGGCGTAATTTTGCGTGTCGACTTTAATCTCGATATTCAAACCAATGTTGAGAGGCTGAATCAAACGCAATAATTGCTCAAGAGTGAGGATCGGTTGAAAGTTAAACTGAGGTGAGAACCAAGCGCCAAAATCAAACTGCTGGATCTGCTCTAGTGAATAACTGTCTACACGCCCATGGCCGTTACTGCAACGGTCAATAGTATGATCGTGGCAAACCACTAATTGATGGTCCTTAGTCGGTTGAATGTCCACTTCAATCCATTCTAGGCCCATGTCTATCGCTGCTTGAATACTCACAAGCGTATTTTCTGGGTATTGACCGGCGACGCCTCGGTGGCCAACGATGGTAAGCGTCATAGAATAGCCTTACTGTCTGTTTTTATTCTGGTTCTATTTTAGATCGAATGTATTAGCGTCGATATGGTTTTCCTTAGAAAAAATCGTCTATAACAGAGATGGGATTATATTCGTTCTATTTCACATCTAGATGAAGTGAAGAATGGCACTAGGTTGACTCTCGATGCTGATTGAGCGTCAAGATAGGCCGTAATGGTGTAAAAAAGTATGATCCAGTTCAAAGTTCACTTTCTCTACCAATGAGAGTGCGACATCCACTGCTCAGTTATTAATTCTTCCTTTAAAACAGTTATTTAACCTTCCTATTCCTTTAAGTTAGCTCTATTTGCTATCAGTTAAATTCCCCAAATTATCGCCTGTTGAGAATTGGTGTTTTTTTGAGTGATCAACTTCGGGTTGGTGTGTGTTAATTTTTTGTTGGCAAGGTGATGTGCAATGGTTTC
Source organism: Vibrio sp. N418 (assembly GCF_000222565.1). Taxonomy (NCBI): domain Bacteria; kingdom Pseudomonadati; phylum Pseudomonadota; class Gammaproteobacteria; order Vibrionales; family Vibrionaceae; genus Vibrio; species Vibrio sp. N418. The sequence continues at coordinate 23,003 of NZ_AFWD01000046.1, read as the reverse complement.
AAACTTACTTGGTAAGTTAGGGTTAAATTTTATTTATATGACCATATTGCATAATTTAAGTCTGCCTTGCTCGGTTAATTGAGTTGTTTAACCTTGATTTTATAGGGTGGTTAGATGATTCGGAGTCGTCATTGATAAGACTACTGGAATGTGTGCAGATGCATAATTTTTCAGTAGGACTTTAGAAGGAATTTTCGAATGAAAGGATTAACTCTTGTCTCTACATGTGCGCTGGCAATAAGTGGTTTCTCATTTATTGGGAATGCTCAAGCGGCAGAACAATATATCACCATAGGTACTGGTGGTCAGACAGGTGTTTATTACGTAGCTGGGCAATCTATTTGTCGCTTCGTAAACAGAGGTGGTGACGATCACAACATTAAGTGTAATGCGCCAGCAAGTGGCGGCGGTGTTGCGAACGTTAATGGCTTGCGTAGTGGTGAGTATAACTTCGGTATTATGCAGTCGGACCATCAATACAAAGCGCTAGAAGGTGTCGCTCCATTCCAAAACAGTCAACCGATGGAAGATATTCGCGCAGTCTTTTCTCTTCAAAGTGAAGTGTTTACCATTTTAGCGCGCAAAGATGCTGACATCGTCAAACTAGATGACCTTAAAGGTAAGCGCGTCAATATTGGTAACCCTGGTTCTGGCCAGCGCGATACTTTTGAACAAGTAATGGAAGTGAAAGATTGGCAGCCGTCGGTGTTTAGTTTGGTTGCGGACCTAAAACCTGCTGAGCAAGCTTCCGCGATGAGCGATAACAACATTGATGCAATGAGCTACTTTGTTGGGCATCCAAATGGCGCAATTCAAGAAGCCTCAACCACCACTGATGCTGTATTAGTCGCGGTGACTGGGCCTGAAATTGATAAACTGCTTGCAGAAAAAGCGTACTTTACAAAAGCGGTGATCCCAGGTGGCATGTACCGTGGTAATCCAGACGATACCCCTTCTATCGGTGGTAAAGCAGTGCTTTCAACCACTGCCGAAATCGATCCTGAACTCGTTTACCAACTGGTTAAATCAGTTTTCTCTAATATCGACCGTTTCAAACGTCTTCATCCAGCATTTAAAGATCTGCAAGAGAGTGAAATGATTGAAGTTGGTCTCTCTGCGCCACTTCATGAAGGTGCAGTGCGTTACTACAAAGAACGCGGCTGGCTGTAAATATTACTACAACAATAAATTTCATCATGGTGCTGATGAGCAAGCATCATGATGGAAAAGCGTTTCCCCTTTTTAACTAAGCCTTACTTCGGTGATTTTCGTAGGGCTTAGTCTTTTTACTTTGTACTGAAAATAACTAGAGAATAACTATGGATAAACCGATGTCTACCGCAGCACATGATGCGACGTCGGCTGAAGAGTTGATCGCCCAAGATGTAGGGGCGCGACTGCCAGGCGGCATAATGGAAAAATCCATTGCTTCATTGGCACTGCTTTGGTCACTATTTCAACTTTGGATTGCGTCTCCGTTACCTTTCATTGTCGGCTTTGGTGTGATGAATGACACCGAAACCCGCGCGATCCATTTGGGTTTTGCTTTACTGCTTGCCTTCCTTGTTTTCCCCGCGTTTAAACGCTCCCCGCGCGATCGTGTTCCAGTTACCGACATCATGTTCGGACTCATTGCCTGCGCTTCGTCACTCTATTTATTTGTGATGTATGAAGCCTTAGCGCAACGCCCAGGGACATTAACCACGGGTGATTTTGTCACCGCATTGATTGGTTTACCGTTATTGTTAGAAGCGGCGCGTCGTGTTCTTGGCCCAGCACTGCCTATTATTGCGATCGTGTTTATCATCTATAGCCTTGCTGGACCTTGGATGCCGGGCATCTTATCCCACCGTGGTGTTCAACTTGATGCGTTGGCGAACCACCAATGGATTACCACCGAAGGTGTATTTGGTATTGCGCTTGGCGTTTCAACCAGCTTCGTCTTCTTGTTTGTACTCTTTGGTGCACTGCTTGAGCGGGCTGGGGCGGGGCATTACTTTATTCAACTGGCCTTTAGTATGCTGGGGCATTTGCGCGGTGGGCCAGCCAAGGCCGCCGTTGTGGCATCAGGTCTTACGGGACTTATCTCAGGTTCATCAATTGCCAACGTAGTAACAACTGGCACCTTTACTATTCCGATGATGCGAAAAGTCGGATTTAGCGCAGAAAAAGCCGGCGCGGTGGAAGTGGCTTCGTCGGTCAATGGGCAGATCATGCCACCAGTGATGGGGGCTGCCGCATTTTTGATGGTGGAATACGTTGGTATTCCTTATGTTGAAATCATCAAACATGCATTTCTTCCGGCGGCGATTTCTTATATCGCACTGCTCTATATCGTTCATCTAGAAGCATTAAAATTGGGCATGCAGCCGCTTGAAACGGCACAATCCAAACCTTGGCTGACTCGTTTGACGGGCTTTGCGTTCGGCGTAACGTTAGTGAGCGGTTTATCGATGGCGGTCTACTATGGCCTTGGCTGGCTAAAACCCGCGATGGGTGAGTATGCATTGCAAGGTGTCGCGCTGTTGCTTGCTATTGCCTATTTAGGACTCTTGCGTATTGCGGCCAATAATGAGCCATTACCGCCAGAAGATCCAAACCAGCCGCTGGACCAATTACCCAATACTCGTCAAGTACTATTGTCGGGGCTGCATTATTTGTTACCTGTAGTGGTGCTTGTTTGGTGTTTGATGGTGGAACGTTTATCACCGGGCTTATCGGCATTTTGGGGATCGGTAATTCTCGTGGTTATCGTTTTGACTCAACGTCCACTGCTTAACTGGATGCGCAAAGACGGCAAACACAACTACGGCTCTTTCAAAGAGGGTTGTATTGATTTACGTGAAGGCTTGGTAGCGGGTGCGCGCAATATGATTGGTATCGGTATCGCCACGGCGACCGCCGGTATTATTGTTGGTGCAGTCTCTCAAACCGGTGTTGGGTTAGTTCTGGCTGACTTGGTTGAAATGCTGTCGATGGGCAATCTGCTGTTAATGCTGTTGCTGACCGCCGTTTTAAGCTTAATTCTTGGTATGGGTCTACCAACTACGGCTAACTATATTGTCGTTTCTAGCCTATTAGCGCCGGTGATTGTCACTCTAGGTGAACAACATGGCCTGATTGTTCCGTTAATTGCGGTGCACTTATTTGTGTTTTATTTCGGCATTATGGCTGATGTGACGCCTCCGGTTGGCTTAGCTTCCTTTGCGGCGGCTGCGGTTTCGAAAGGCGATCCGATCAAAACGGGTTTAACCGCGTTTTATTACAGTTTACGTACTGCTGCGCTACCATTCCTATTTATCTTTAATACCGATTTGTTATTGATTGATGTGGATTGGGCCCATGGTATCGCCATCTTTATTGTCTCGACGGTGGCGATGTTAATTTTCGCTGCCGCCACACAGGGATGGTTCTTAACTCGTAACAAATGGTATGAGGGCGTGTTATTGCTGTTGGTGGCCTTTACTTTATTCAGGCCGGGATATTGGGTTGATTTAGTCGTCGATCCTTATCAATCAACCAACCCGAAAGTGATGACACAAACGTTAGAGTCTTTAGAGCCTGGTGATGTGCTGAGAATGCGCATTAGTGGAGAAGATAGCGTAGGTAAAATGCGTGAATTCTCGGTGCTGCTCGAAGTGCCAGAAGGGGAGAGTGGTCAAGACCGCTTGGATGCCTTAGGTCTTGAAACATACCAACAAGACGAGAAGACATTCATCGATATTGTGGCCTTTGCTAGTCCTGCTGAAGCGGCCGGTTTGCAGTTTGACCAGCAAATCGTCGATGTTCGAATTACCGTTGAACGTGTACGCAAAGAGTGGATGTGGATTCCTGCCTTGCTATTATTTGGCTTGGTCGTGGTAATGCAACGACGAAGAGTAGCGAAAGAGTTGAAGCTCGCGAGCGCATAACCGCTCATTTTACTTCTCAAAATATTCATTTTAGAACAATGAGTTAAAACCCAGCGATGCTGGGTTTTCTTTTCTCTGCAATATCAATACGGAGTATTTAAAGACTATCGCTTGTACTGATAATAGTTGCGATTTAGAATCGCATCCTTCAGTGCTGCGAAAGAAGAAAAATGTCGAAAATTTTGGTCGTTGATGATGATATTGAACTGTGTCAGTTGATATCAGAAGTACTCACGTTAGAAGGCTATCAGGTAGAGTGTGTTCACTGTGGTGAAAGCGCGTTGCAATATATTGAAAAGCATCCGGTCGATCTGGTATTGCTGGATGTCATGCTGCCTAAATTAAGTGGTTTACAAGTAGCGCGCCGAATTTGCCAGCGCTTTGCGACGCCTATCTTGATGCTTACAGCGCTTAATGATGAATCTTCAATGTTAGACGGGTACCAAGCGGGGGCAGATCAATATGTCGCCAAGCCGTTTAAAGTGCCTGAATTACTGACGCGAATTAAGGCAATTTTCCGTCGCGTCGGGCTCGAAAAACAACGTCAGAGCTACTGTACTGATCAGAATGAGTTTGCCGAATCGGTTTCTGGTTTACCTTTTACTGGGACAGAGGCTGATTTACTCAATTATTTGATGCGTAATGAAGGTGTTGTGATTTCCAAGGCGCAATTACAAATCGAAGTGCTAAAAAAAGAACTCAGTCCATTTGACCGCAATCTCGATATGCACATTAGTAATGTTCGCCGTAAATTGGTCGAAGCAGGTATGTCAAAACAGCATATTAAAACCGTGCGTGGGCGAGGCTATAGCTTTGTAGCTAGCGTTCGTGAGTAAATCATCGGGAGTCCATGGTGAATTCAACCCTATCCGCCTTTTTTAGTCGGCTATCTGCACGCCTGATTGGCAAACGTAAAGGCAGTTTGGCGTTCCAGCTATTTAGTTATATGTCAGTGGTGGTGCTAAGCATCTTATTGTTGCAAGGGATCACCGAGCAGGCTTTGATTCGTACCGTATTGGTTTTACCTGATTCGGTCAAAAATGAATTACGCGATCTTGCCGCTCAAGCCAATGTGATGATTGAAGATGGTGATATGGACGAACTGGCCGATTGGGCCAACGCTCAGCCTTACTATCTGTTTGTGTTGGATAAAAATAACCAGCCGATCACGCATCGGAAAATGCATCCGCATTTTGCCTTTAAACTGAAGTTTTTGCGTCAGTTAGATCAAATGATGGGTGATAGAGTCGCCAAGCCTTTGATTGGACAGCCATTGATTGATGATCATACCCTAGTCGTTCAGTTACCAAGTCATCTGCACCCCGCACATCGTTTTCTCAGCTATTTAGCGATCAGTAAATTTGTCATCGCTTTCTTTATTTTGGCGCTCTTTTCTTTGATCTTGGCTCGTAAGTTACAGCAGCCACTTGATCGATTAAGAGAGGCAAGTCATCGTCTTGCTCGAGGGGATTTTAACGTCAATGTGGTGGCGGAGTTAAAATCGAATACGCGTGAGTTCAACGAACTGGCGGAAGATTTCGATCAGATGAGTATTCAAATTCACTCTTTAGCGGAAAAGCAAAAGCGCTTGATCCGTGATGTATCCCACGAGCTGCGCACGCCATTGGCGCGACAAAACCTAGCCTTGCACCTGTTAAAACACAAAGTGTCAGAGAAAGATCGCAGTTTGGTCGAACGAGTGGAAAGGGAAGTGGAAGAGATGGATTCTCTAGTCGCTGAGATCCTCACGTTTAGTCAACTTGAAAACTCACGCTATGAAGTGAAACTAAAGTCGGTTGATTTAGAAAGCTATGTGGCATCACAAGTAAATCAAAGCCAGTTTGATATTGGTGCGCAACAACGCTTGAGTTTTGTCCCGAGCCAGATACTCAATCAAGTGTTGGCTGACGAACGCTTGGTTGTACGTTGTGTGTGTAATTTGATCACCAATGCCGGAAAATATGCGGGCGATCAAGCCAATATCGAAGTATTGCTTTACAGCCTTACTCAAGACGGGCAAGAGTACAGTGTGGTTGCGGTTCAGGATGACGGTAAAGGTATCTCGTCAACTCGGCTGGATGAGATATTCCAACCTTTTACACGGCTAGAATCGGCACGTGATAAGAAGTCGGGGGGCTATGGGCTTGGCCTTGCCATTGTCAAAGAAGCGATGCATTTAATGCATGGCCAAGTACAAGCATCCAATCGTAGCGATGGTGGCTTACGCATCGAGCTTCTCTTCCCTAATTAGTTCATTTCTACACAAAAGGGCACGCCAATCGGCGTGTTTTTTTTGCCTTAAAGTTCGTTTCTTAAAGAAAAGTACCAACTAACAGTATCTTGGGAGACATGTAATATTTCCCTGACAAATGCAAAGAATGTAAATTTCAATGCAAATGATAGTGATTATCAATTATATTCCTTTTCGTTCAATAGGGCAGCCGCAGTGGGCTGTAAATAAACCGATCGACTTACTAAGAGTTAGAACGATTTGGAATGAATGACATCTTGAAACTAGGGTGCCCAGTAGAGGAAACCGTGTTTCAAGCCGGGCTTTGAGAGCACAAGTTTAACTTGCGCGAAGCGCATAGTTTCAGTGCTCAGTTGTAGGTATAGACCTATGACGATCGCCAATCATTACCAGTACATTTCGACTCGTAAAATCATTGTTATTTACGGTGATTAATTCATGTCACGGTAAATATAAAAATGAGTAGGGAAATAAAAATGAATTTCAAAGTAACATCCATTTGTAGCGCTGTATTATTCGCGCTAAATACCCCCGTTGTTTTAGCACAAGAGAGCAACACACCCGTTGACGAAACGATTGTCGTTCATGCTCAAAGCTTTAACGATTACAAAGTGGATAGTGCAACGGGAGCAATGCGTACGGATACCAGCATGCTTGATACTGCGCAATCCATTAATGTTATCCCTGAGATTGTTCTTGATGAGCAATTGGCGACAACCTTAGGTGAAGCGCTACAAAACGATGCGAGTGTGAGTGCGGGTACACAAAAATGGAACCGTGAAGTGTTTTATCTTCGTGGCTTTGAACTTTCTTCAAGCAATGGCTATTTAAGAAATGGTCATTCTCTGTTTACTCATTACATGTTGCCGATAGAAACACTTGAAAGTATTGAAGTGATCAAAGGCCCATCAAGTTTGCTTTATGGCCGTGCAGCTCCAGGCGGTTTGATCAATATGGTCTCGAAGAAACCGACGGAAGCTCCACGAGTTAATATTGGTACAAATTTTGACGACTTAGGCAGTACTCACCATCATATTGATGCGTCAGGCAAGCTCAACGAGTCAGGCTCACTTCGCGGTCGCACAGTGTTAGTAAAACAAGACTCTGTTGAAAGCCGTAAATACGCAACGGGTGATGAACGCGAACGTGATCGCTTCCTCGGCTACGGTGTGATTGAAGCCGATCTTTCAGACTGGGGTTTACTGTCGTTTAACTACGAAAAAACCAGTGACAGAGCGCCTCTGGATACCGGCACTTGGTTAGACCTAAATGGTAACGTTATTGGTAGTCGTGACATGATTCGTGATGCGAACTGGTCATTTATTGATAACGATGTTGAAAACTGGGGCGCAGATTTAGATGTCTACCTAAGCAGTCAATGGCGTGCAAACTTTAGCTTCAACTCGCAAGAAATGAAGCGTCACCGTTACGATTCTTCTCCGAAGCCGACAGATCAGACTCTGGTTGATGGTAGCTACACGTTGAGCCCATTTGACCGTCATGACACATGGAAAACCAAAGCGTTCCACGCTGATCTACACGGTGAATTTACTGCATTAGATGTGGACCACCAAGTATTGATGGGCATGAATGGTCAGTTCTATGATTATGCTCAGCTTCGAGTGAAAGGCAGCACTGTGGGTGTGAATGCTGGTGACAATCCAGCCAACCCAGGTCTTGATTACCATAACGATAACTCGACATATAAGAGTGATAACAACTATTACGGCTTCTATGTACAAGATTTGATCACTTTCAATGATCAATGGCAAGCGTTGATTGGTGGTCGTTACGACATGTACTTTGCCGATGGCACAACGAGTTCAGATCAAGTAGTGAAAGGGGCTAATGATAGTGAGTCATTCTCGCCAAAAGCGGGCATCATTTATCACCCAACATACAATGGTAGCATTTACGCGAACTACTCTGAGAGCTTTAACCCAGTAAGTAATGTGGTTAACGACGACAGAAGTATCACAGAGCGCAAGCCAGAAGAAAGCCGCCAATACGAAATGGGCACTAAATGGGAGTTGATGGACAGCCGTCTATTACTGACTGGTGCGGTGTTTGATATTGAAAAACGCAACATCAGTATTACTGAAGGCGGCATTACTACCCAAGATGGTATTCAACGCCATATCGGTGCAGAAATTGGCTCACAAGGTCAAATCTCGGATAACTGGTTTGTGATGGTTTCTGGTATGTATTTAGATGCGAACTACGATAAGCATGATAAGTACCAAGACAAAGCACCAGCGAACGTACCAGAATGGTCTGGTTCAGTATGGACTCGTTATTCAATGACAGAAGCGACCGCATTTAACTTCGGTTTGTTCTATCAAGGTGAACGTTGGGCTGATAATGCAAACACCGTTAAGCTAGACGGGTACACTCGTGTAGATACAGGTGCTTCGCACTCAATCAATAGTGATTACGTCAATTGGGATTTCAGATTCAATATCGAAAACCTATTTGATACCGATTACGTCGCTGGCACGGGTGGCAGTACAAGTGAGGGTGTTGTGACTGACGTCCATTATGGTAACGAACGTCGCTTTAAGTTCTCAGTAAATGCGACATTCTAAACCTCGTGTATTAAACGAAATGTAAATAAACACCGCTCGAGCTAGAGCGGTGTTTTCCGTTGTCTATCGTAAGCCTCAAATCAGAACGTGTTTAATGCTTACAACAGATTATGGCTACCCGTTGGCAAATATTAATGATAATATTTATCAAATAGAATTTGAAAATTTAAGCGTCAAGCCAATTTGCTTGATTGTTGATTTCTCGAACATTTTAAGACTATGAACTTATTTAAAACCAGTTTAGCGATTGTAATTTCTGCGGCAATTAGCCCAGTCTCAGCCTCAAGCCTCGATAGCGCGCAAGCGATCCAAAATAAAACTAACTCTGCCTCTGTTGCAAGCCAAAAGCGCATTGATAACAGCGCTGATACCACGCTTAGATTGCAAGCTGAGATTGAACAGCTTGAAGAAGAAGTCAAAAACTTAGAAGTGTATCAAAAGCACCTTTCAGCTTTGATTGTTAATCAAGAGCAAGAGATGGCGAACATCGATGCCCAAGTACAAGAAATTAAAGTGACGCGCCAAGGTGTTGTGCCTTTGATGTACCAAATGATAGAGGCATTACAACAACGTATTGAAGCCGATGCGCCAATCAAAAAACAACAACGTTTTGAGCGAATTGAGAAGCTACAAACTTTAATGACACGTGCTGATATTAGTGATGCAGAAAAATATCGTCGTATTTTGGAAGCGTACCAAATTGAAATGGATTACGGCACTAAGCTGGGTTTATACCAAGGGCAAATTACGTTAGCGGGTGAACAGCGTGAAGCGGATATTTTACACCTTGGTCGTATCGCTCTTATCGGCAGAAGCTTAAACGGTAATACATTCTGGGCGTGGGATAAGCAGGCTAATGATTGGGTGATCGTTGATAGTTCGGCAAAAGCTGATCTTGATAAAGCGTATGCAATGGCGGCGAAACAAACCGCGCCAAGCCTTATTACCATTCCAGTTTCACTGCTAGCGGAGACGAAATAATGAAACTTAAATTACTCGTTTCAGCTTGTGCATTGAGCGTGCTTTCTTTTACTACTTCTGCGAGTAGTGATTTTACCACCCAAGCGAAAGTGGAAAACAGCCAACAAGCTAAACATAACCAAAGCCGCGAATCAGGTTTTAAAGCGACAGAGAAAGAGCTGGCAGAGCTTAAAGCGAAGTTGGATGCTAAGCGCGATCAACTACAAACACAAAATGACAAATTAGCGGAAACGTTTGGCAAAAACGAGGATGCGTTAGCACGCCTTGAAGAACAGTTACGCCTTGAAACAGGCAGCCTTGGTGAAGTCTTTGGTGTCGTTCGCCAAAATGCAAAAGAGCTACAAACCGAGTTAAATCAATCAGTAACTGGTGTTGATGCACAATCTTATAATGCCCAAATTGAACAAATTATTGCGGCGACAAGCCTACCTTCGATGCCTCAATTGACGGCTTTGTGGAAAGCGTTAGATGAACAAGTCCAAGCGGGTGGCACGATTAGCTTTAGCCAAGTGAACTTTGTTGACGGTGAAGGTAAAACGAATCAAATCGATGTTGCTCGTCTAGGAGCGATTGGTTTGGTTGGTAACAACGGCTACTTGGCATGGAATGGTCAAAAAGCAGAAGCTAAAGCGTACTTAAAACAACCCGAAAAGGGCCCGACACTATCGTTGGTGAGTGATCTGCAAAACGGCGCGTTACAAAATGTCGTGGTTGACCCGTCGCGTGGCATTATGCTTGAGCAATTGGCTTTGGAACCAAGCCTGAAAGATCGTCTGCAAGCGGGTGGTGTGGTAGGTCAAATCATCCTTGGTCTGTTGGCTATTGGTGTGATCATTGCGGTATTCCGTGGTGTGAGTTTGGCTATGGCTCGTCAAAAAATTCGTGCGCAACTGAAAACGCCAAATGTACCGGGCAACAACCCATTAGGCCGAATTTTAGCGGTCTACAACAAAGAACAAAATCGTAGTGTTGAAGCACTTGAATTGCGTTTGCTTGAGGCTGTCGTTGATGAACAAGCGCAACTTGAAAAGGGCCTTTCAATGTTGAAACTGTTGGCTGCTTTGGCGCCAATGTTGGGCTTGTTAGGTACGGTAACGGGGATGATTGAGACTTTCCAAGTCATTACCCAGTTTGGTAACGGTGATCCTAAAGTCATGGCGGGTGGTATTTCAATGGCGCTTGTGACGACAGTGCTTGGCCTGATTGCCGCAATGCCTCTGTTACTGGCACACAATGTGTTGAGCTCACAAGCGGAAAGCATTCGTAATATTCTTGAAAAGCAAGGTATTGGTATTGTGGCTGAACAAGCAGAAAAAGCGTTGCCAAGCGCACCAGTACACACTGTAGAGAATGCTGCGTAATGGAACTGTTTTCAATCTCATGGTTGCCCAGTGGTATTCAAACCAGTGATTGGGTTATGTCGTTGCAAAGCTTTATGGAGCAGGGCGGTCAGGTTCTGTGGTGGTTAGGGCTGGTCGTATTGATATGCTGGGTTTTGATTGTAGAGCGAGTGATCTTTTTGCTTGTCCATTACCCCAAATTACGTCAAGACTGGCTCAATCAATGGCATCAACGCCAAGAGCAGAGTTCTTGGTATGCACATGCAATACGCGACAGTTGGATTGCACAAGCACATATGGCTTTGCATCAAAACCTTAATATGATCAAAGTGCTGGTGGCGATTTGCCCAATGTTAGGTTTGCTTGGCACTGTGACGGGTATGATTTCAGTGTTTGATGTCATGGCGACGCAAGGCAGCAGCAATCCAAAATTGATGGCGTCAGGTATTTCATTAGCAACGTTACCTACCATGGCGGGTATGGTTGCAGCGCTAGCGGGCATGTTTGTTCATGCTCGTTTGGCGAAAGCTTGTCAGCTTCGAAAAATTAAATTAGAAAAATCATTAAGGAGTCAGCGATGAGACTCGGTAGACGCCAACATAAACAAGAAGAGGCGCAAATCGACCTTACTTCGATGCTCGATATTGTCTTTATCATGTTGATCTTCTTTATTGTCACCAGCTCGTTTGTACGAGAGTCTGGTGTGGAAGTGAATCGACCTCAGGCTTCAAATGTAGTGAGCCAAAAAGACGCGGGCATTTTTGTCGCGATTACTTCAGCGAACGATATCTATATTGATAAACGAGTGGTGGATGTAGAGCGTGTGCAAGCAACGTTAGAGCATCTTTTACTCGATAAGCCTGACGCATCATTGGTGATCCAAGCCGATGAGCATGCTTATAGCGGTACGGTTGTTAAAGTGATGGATGCAGCGAAAGGCGCGGGCGTGAAAAATATCGCGCTAGCGGCGGAGAAAAAGTAGTGTTGCGTGTTCTTTTTGCTTTACCCATTGCAGGTGTGATTGCATTAGCGCTGTTTAGTTTTATGGCATGGATGGTCGATGGTGGTCATCGCCGTGCGCCTGAGCCTAGTGAAGCGCTGAGTTTTAATATGGTGATGGTTGAAAACGAACAAGACGTACAGCGCCGTCAGCGCAGTGTTCCTGAGCAGCCTAAAGCCCCGGAAGTTCCAGATCAGGCGCCTGTTTCACAGGCCAAGAATCAAGTGACCAATGTGTCACCAATGGCGATGCAACCGATGTTAGGGTTGAGCACCACTATAGATGGTTTAGCGATTAATGCGCCTACCTTTGGTGATTTTGGTGTCAATCAGCAAGCGATGCCGCTCTATCGTGTTGAGCCTCGTTATCCAGCGCGCGCGCTTAAACGCGGGGCTCAAGGTTATGTAGTGCTTAAATTCACCATTGATCCAACAGGGCGCCCACAGGATATCGAAGTGTTAGAAGCCAATCCTAAGCGTATGTTTGAGAAAGAAGCCATTCGTGCGCTGAAAAAATGGAAGTATCAGCCTAAGGTTGAAGACGGTAATGCGTTGGCACAACTAGGCCAAACTGTTCGATTGGAGTTTAAGTTAGCCAAATGATAGTACGTAAATTATTCTCGGCTGTGTTGGGCCTTATCGCGATTTCGACTGGTAGTAGTGTTGTCGGCGTGTCTATTGTCAATGCCGCTGAACTTAGCCAGTACACGGCCATTCGAGTGCAAAAAGCGAATCAGTTGGCGCAAGACGAGAAATTTGCTGAAGCGATTCAAGCTTTGCGAAAGATTGAAACGTCAAAAAGCTATGATCAAGCGTTCGTCGCTCGTATGCTCGGTGTGTTTTACTGGCAAGATGGTCAGACGCAACCAGCCATTAAGCAGCTCAAGCTGGCCGTCGAGAGCAAAAAACTTGAAGACGAGCAGGCTTGGGTAACTGAAAAAATGTTGGCGGATTTACTGCTCAGTGATCAACAGTTTAGTGCTTCATTACCTCATTACTATCAGTTAGCAAAGCAGGTTCCTGAGAGTCAGACAGAAGACCAAATTTGGTTGCGTATTGCGCAAGCTCATTACCAGATTGAACAGTGGAAAGCGGTTATCCCTGCGATTGACAAATATCGTCGTTTCCAAGTCAAAGATGAGCTGCAACCCCTGTCATTAAAGCTGGGGGCACAACTGCAACTGAAGCGCTGGAATGATGCGATCCCGACACTTGAAAAACTGGTTTCATTGCAACCGGACAAAGTGAATTGGTGGCGCCAACTCGTGAGTTTGCAGTTGCAGCAAGGCCAGAACAAACAAGCATTAAGTACGTTAGCGTTGGCGAAAGGTCAAGGCGTCGCATTGTCGCAACAAGACCGTGTTTTGCTTGCCCAACTGTACGCGCAAAGAGGTATTCCTGAGAGAGCGGCGATTGAATTGTCCCAGCTAGAAGAGGCGGCGACGGATCTTGACCTGATTGTTTCGCAAGCGAGTTACTGGCAACAAGCAAGAGAATGGCAGAAAGCGACCAAGCAATGGCAATTGGCAGCTAAACAAGCCGCGAAATACCATTGGAATGTTGCTCAGTTATTGGTGCAAGAAGGGCAATATCAGCAAGCATTAACGGTACTTGACCGTGTTCAGGGGCGTAAGGCGGATGTCGCTTTGGCTAAAACACGTGCTTACTACAAGTTAAATCAATTAGAGCAAGCTCTGATTCATGCTAAGCAAGCCGATAATATTGATCCGAGCAGTCAGTCAAAAAGTTGGATAAAATATCTTTCGCAATTACGCCGTGCGAATCAAACGGTATCGTAATTCGAATTAGAAAAGTGAAAGGGAGCTTCGGCTCCCTTTTTGTCATATCGAACTCGTCAATCTGTTGCTTTACGCTTGTCTGTAGGGCTTATTCGCCCGCGCGACTGCGATGCTCAACAAAGCGGAAAAACATCGATAAGCCAAAACAAATAAGAAAATAGACCAATCCGACAATCAGCCAGATCTCAAAAATATAGCCCGAAGAATTAGCTATTTCGGTGCCAACAAAGGTCATTTCTTGAATCGAAATGAGTGACACGATAGAAGTATCCTTGACTAAAGAAATGGTTTGTCCAGCCAGCGCAGGTGTAATCGATTTGAGCACTTGGGGTGCGATAACATATCGATATTTGGCCCAACGAGACATGCCAAGAGAATCGGCGGCTTCCCATTGGCCCTGATCAACGCCTTGCAAACCGGCACGTACTATCTCGCCAATATAAGCGGAAGAGAGTAAGCCAATACATAACACACCAGAGGCGAGGTTTTCCCATAGATTGGCAGGGCCAAAGAAAAACTGCTGTAAAGGATTAAGTTCATCTGAATAGTTACGTAGTAGGTTTTCCAACCCCAATAATGGGATAAGTTGATTAGAGATAAAAAAGTAGAATATGAAGACAAAAACCAGCGGTGGGATATTACGTACCAGCTGGATAAAAGCATTCGCTGGCACATTAAGCCATGTGGATGGTGAAAACTTAGCTAAACCTAACCCAACGCCGACCACGACCGCCAAAACAATCCCCCATAAACTCAGGCGCAACGTCGCGAATAAACCCTGAAAGAAATAGGGTAAGCTGCCGTCTGCTCGCGGAGTAAACAGTAAATCCAGTGCTTCATGCCAGTGCCAAATGTAATTAACCCCAACGGTAGAGCGATGATATAACCAAGCAAACAGTGCAAAGCAGAGTGCCAGCAATACCCAATCCAATGGCTTAAAGTGCCAAGGCGATATGGCGTTAGGGATTTTGGTGGATAAGGTTTTGGATGGAAGGGGTTTGCTCACTCATATACTCCAAGCTGAGATTGCCAATTGAACGCGATGTTCAATTGGCGTTGTTTTCCCGTGTTCGTTGCCTTTAACGGCAATGATTTATTGTCCTTGGGCAATTTGATCTTGCCAATCTAAGGTTGAGAACCAATATTCATAACGCTCTTTTAACCAACCATCTTGCGTACGTTGCTCAATCCATTGGTCGAAAAAGGCTTGTTTGTCATCTTCGCCTAAACGTACTGCAAAGGCTTCATTGCCTTGAGATAAGCGTTCGCTAAACGGTAAGAACAGTTTGTCAGCATGCTTAATTGTTTCATGTTCTGGTTTTGGGCTCGAAGCAATCACTGCATGCGCATTACCATTAAGCACTTCTTGGAAGGCTTGAGAGTCGTCATCAAACTGAAGGATTTTCGCTTTAGGAAACGTTTCGCGAGCCACTTGTACCGTGTAAGCACCGCGACGGGCGGCAATTTTTACTCGACGAGAGTCAAAATCTTCAAGTTTAGTAAAGCCTTCCGCGAGTTCTTTATTGGCCGCAACTTGTACCCCTGAGTGCGAATAAGGCGTTGTGAACAAGACACTTTTAGATCGTTCAGGTGTCACAGACATGCCACCAATGATGACATCAAATTTTTTGGCTAACAAAGCGGGAATAATACCGTCCCAAGCGGTAGGTACAAACTCGACCTTCCAGCCAGAATCTGCCGCAAGTCGTTTAGCAACATCAATCTCGAAACCGATCAGTTCACCTTGCTTATTGCGCATAGCCCAAGGGACAAAGGTCGACATACCGACGCGTAGTGTACCGCGATCATTGATGGCTTCCAGGTTAGAGGCCGCATTCGCTTGCTCTTGTGCGTTCACTAGCGAAGGGATCGCGATGGCTACCCCTAATAACGCTGTGATGGTTGCTTTGAATAACTTCATGTTATCTCCTTATATTTTACGCCAACTGGCTCCTAGTCTGCTTTCTAGCCATGCGGATAAGCCAGAAAGTGACAATGTTAAAGCAAGATAGATGGCCGCGACTGAAAACCAAATTTCAAATGGCATCGCGGTTTCAGAAACGATATTTCTCGCTTCGGTAGTCAAATCGAAAATCGCCATCACACTGACAATGGAAGAGTTTTTAATCAGTGAAACGACTTCATTGGTTAGTGGAGGTAAGGTTCTTTGTAGTACCTGCGGTAATATCACATCTTTGTAGCTATTTAGAGGCGAGAGACCGAGGGTTTTTGCTGCTTCAAATTGTCCTCGAGGGATACCATTGAGTCCTGCTCGGAGGATCTCTGCCGTATAAGCCCCTTGAAATAGTGATAACGCTAAGACAGCGGTACTGAAACGGTCTAAGCCGATGACAGGGCCGAAAACAAAGTAAAGTAGGTAAATTTGTACTAGCAGTGGTGTGTTGCGAATCAGCTCAACATAAGTGGTGGCGATCGCCCGGCCAATAATGGAATCACTCAGGCGCAATAAGGCAGTCGCCAGTCCAATCAATAGAGTAAAGCATAAGCTTATCGCTGATATTTTCATGGTGACGACTAAACCGTCAATTAATTCTGCCGGCCACCATTCACCATCTTCATAGAAGATGATGTAGTCAGGCACTCGATGCCATTGCCATTGATAGCCCATCGCCTGTGCGCCTGAATCAAGCAACCAGACAAGAGCCAAAACAATCAATACCATTTGCACCATGGCTTGTAAGACGGGTTTAACGATTCGTCCGATCATTTAGTAGCTTAAAATTTGGTTTAAGAAGGCTTTGGTACGTGGGTGCTGTGGGTTTTCAAACAGAGCAACGGGTGAATTCATTTCAACGATTTCCCCTTCATCCATGAAGACCACTCGATTGGCCACTTTCTTAGCGAAGCCCATTTCATGGGTCACACAGATCATCGTCATACCACTTTGTGCCAGTTCCACCATCACATCCAGCACCTCGTTAATCATCTCTGGATCGAGTGCAGAAGTGGGTTCGTCAAACAACAATAAATCGGGCTCCATACATAATGAACGAGCAATCGCGACACGTTGCTGTTGTCCCCCAGACAGTTGAACGGGGTATTTGTTAGCTTGTTCCTCGATGTTGACTCGTTTGAGATATTTTAGCGCGCGCTGCTCGGCTTCTTGTTTTGATAGCTTCAGGGTTCGGATGGGCGCAAGGGTTAAATTTTCTAACACAGTAAGGTGGGGAAATAGGTGGAAATGTTGGAAAACCATCCCGATTTTACCGGGTTTAATGGCCTTACTTGCGGTTTGCTCGCCAAATACTTGGATTTTGCCTTGCTGAAACTGCTCTAAGTTATTGATACAGCGAATTAGGGTAGACTTTCCAGAGCCAGAAGGGCCACAAATGACGACAATTTCTCCAGGTGCAACCGTGAAATTAATATCTTTTAGTGCTTGGAACTCGCCGAACCACTTATTAACGTTGCTAAATTCAATGATGGGTGTCTGGGTCATCAAGGTCACATATTTTACTTGTTATTGTTTTTAAACAATAACAAGTAATTAACGAATTTGCACTGGATAATCGAGAGAAAACGTCCGTGTCAGGCGATTTGTTGTCAGGTTGTACATTTCCTATCCAATGAGTGTGATCGTCGCCACACCATTAATTTTCTCGTGGTGATTAAACCATTTTGGCTGAGCTGAATTAAGGTTAGAATTAAATATCAAATCAATTTATTTGGAGCTTGGCTCGCGCAATGGAATATGTTGCTGTTATTGTCCTAAGTTTTGTCGCTTTCTATCTTCTCGTCCAGAAACGTTATTTGAACACCAATGAGTTAAAAGACAGTACGTATAAAAAAAATGGACCACTACTCAACGGCAAAGAGTCTGCATTTTATACTGCTCTTATTTCTGCCGTTGGTCAGCATGGTGTCGTGATGTCTAAAGTCGCGATGTCGAAAGTGGTTGCGCCCAAAGCTACCGACAAGAAGAGTTGGTTTATTGCTAACAACCGTATTGCCAAGAGCTATTTTGATTATGTCGTCTGTGATCCTCGTAGTTTAGAGGTGCGTGTAGCGATTGAACTTGATGATGGCAGTGCCTTGAGTAAGGGTAAGGCAGAGCGTCAAAAACTCTTAATGCATGTGTGTAAATCAGCGGGCATTCCGTTGATTGGTACCAGCGTCAAACACAGTTATCAAGTGGGCAGGTTACGTCGCTTGTTGGCGGCGCATATTGATTTAATTGAACCCGATAAAGAAGTGCGTTTTTGTAAACGTTGCGGCAGTCCAATGGTTATCAAAACGGCCGCGCAAGGTGATTTTAAAGGCCGTCGCTTTTTTACCTGCAGTCGCCAGCCTCATTGTACCTATACCGAAAACTACAATGTGGTGTTTGAAGACCTAGATTAAATTGAACACGGTTCTGGCTTGGTGTTGGAACGGGAAGAGTAAGCCATTATGACTCAGCAATGGCTTGCTCATTGTTTTGGTATGCCATCACCTGATTGCGTCCATTTTTCTTCGCTTTATATAGTTCCATATCTGCAATATGTAGCACTTTTTCCAGGCTATTAAACGGATCGCATTGATAAACGCCAATACTGGCGGTCAAAGTAATCGGCTTCTCTGCAGAGAAGAAATGATAGTCTTCAATTGCCTTTCTGATTCGCTCTGCCTTGTATAGCGCTTCTTTGTTCGACGTATTACGCAGAGCGACACAAAACTCTTCACCACCAATACGATAGACGGGATTTTCGTCACTGTGTTTATCAATTAATGCCGCGGCTTGTATCAACACTTTGTCGCCAACATCATGGCCATATTGGTCATTAACTTGTTTAAAAAAATCCAGGTCGAGGATCAGTAATGCCATTGGTTGTTGGATGTTGTTATGGCGGTAGCGTTCAAAGTTATGCACTAAAGCGTGACGATTATAAACTCCCGTTAATGAATCACGTGAGGCGAGTTGCTGTAATGAACTATCAGAGCGAGCGCGTTTTACTTCAAGAATGTGTGAAACTACCCAAATACACAGATAGCACAGTATGAAATTGACCAAAATGTATGGATGAAAAACACCATGATATTGGAGCATCTTGAATACCGCTGCAGACAAAACAAGTACGATGCCAATAGTCGTGGCTATCACGCCTTTCTTTGTACCCAACAGTAGATAGAACATCAAGGGAAAGAGTGACGCCCAAATTAACATGCCGTGATGGATAGAGTGGAGAGCAACGCCAAGTGCTATCGCACCAATCAGGGCATAGGCGTATATCTCAACCACTAATTGGCGACAATGGTTGTAATAGGTTTGGAAACAAACGTAGCCAGAGAACAACGCAAATATAATGTCATAGCCCCACATGAGTTGGAGTGAGCCTAAGGTGATGTTAAGATAGGCGATAACAATCGCAGCGAACGATAAGAGTAAGCTCAGCCAGAAAAGAACTGCACGGCGGATCTGCTGCGAAGGATTAAATATATCCGCTTCCATTGTCTGCTTCCTTAGCCAACATATGCGGCTGATTTAATTGCAACGACAATGGTATTCATTTACTGATTTGAAGCAAGCTAAGTTTTGAACCAAGATCACACTTTTGATGTTGCGTATGCAACTGACAACGTAGAGCGATCTTTCAATCCAATCTAGTGAGTGATTTAGCGAGCAAAATCGTCGTCATAATCAAAAGGTATTCGGAGCTAATCCATGGATAAGTGAGTTTCACGAGTGGGTGTCGACCGCTAATTTTTTAGTATGAGAAAAACTGATCCAAGTTTTTAGTCTGGTTAAGGTCCAAACTTCATGGGTCATCAATAGATTGCAAATTATCAGACTTGCGGCAATCGCGATGGCAGCACCGATCTCTTGGTAGAGAGGGACAAGGCTAAAGAGCAGTACAAGGTTGATGATTAATGTAATGATTAGTGAACGAACGGTTTTGCCTTCGTTATGAGTCATATTTAAGACTAAACCAACTGGGCCAAGCTGCATGCTGATGAAATGGCCAACGCAAAGAATAATCAACGCAGGGTAGGCATCGAGGTATTCTGACCCAAATAACCACTCTATGAGTACATCACCAGCAAAAACTAAGACTAAGAAAATAGGCAGTGAGACAAGAACCGTTAGTCTTACTGCACGGCTAAGCAGCGCCTGTGCGTTTTCCATATCGCCACTTTTGTATAAGCGAGCGATGTTAGGCATCAACACGGTACTAATCGATGAGAGCACGATGGTGATTAATGTGACGGCTTGCATCCCAACACGAAAATAGGCGACGGATTCTAAATCGCCCAGCCACCCAAGTAAGACAATAGCCAGTTCAGCGTTTAGGGTAACGACAAAAGTAATCAATGCAAAGGGAACTAAAGAGCGCAACCAAGATTTGGTTAGGTAGTCAGGGCGTGCAGGTTCACTGTATTTTTTAATTACGTAGCGGACCAACAGATAGCTCAATGTGCAAGTGAGTAGCGAGGCGAAGATGGTTATCGTGACCAATGTCATCGAGGACAAAGGTTTGTTGAAGAAAACGTAGTACAGAAGGACAGCAAGAGTAAAAAAGGGCGCGAGCAACTTGGAGGGCAGTTGTGCCAAAATGGGTTTTTGAAAACCATTGAGAACCGCATCTTGTTGGCTAGCAATACCGCGTAGAGGAATCGCCCACATGGCAATTACAATGAGTGCTGCAACGTGTGGCTGAAAATAATCGAAATAAACTAAGCTCGACATGACCGCTAAAATAACCGCGGAGATTGATAAAACATATCCACGCGACCACCAAAAAATGCCATTCAGTTGCGGCCAATTTTTCTCTAAATGAAAATTGGCGACTTCGCGAACCATTAAGTTGGGTATACCAGCTAAAACAGGCAAGGCGGCAACGGTAATAATAGAGAATACGTAGGTGTATAATCCGTATTGTTCAGCACCAAGAAAACGGGCAAAAATAACCCCGGAAATGACAGATAAACCACGACTGAGCAATTGAAGGCTTGCGGTTCCAAAAAACAATTTAGCGAAAGAACTCATAATATAAAACTTAACATCCTTGTTTCACGTCTGTAGTGTCTATCTATTTTGCTCATGTGGCTTATTGTGGTGAGCACGAGTGTTACGCGTACAAGGACTATAATTTTTCATCTGTACGGCTATTTCAAATGACATAAATTCATTGAGAGCCAATTCTACACTGTTCGCTTGTCTGATAAATGAGACGAAATTTAATTGTTTTATATTGGTAGCTTGAGCTTCATACCGGCGAATGTTCAATGCATGTCGTGTTTCTATTCGGTATACAAGGTGGCTTGAGTCATGGTTACTAATTGCTCCAGAGGCAACGGCTTAGAATAGAAGTACCCTTGAATTGTGGTGCAGCCAAGTTGTTGTAACAGTGTTTGTTGCGCGAGGGTTTCTACCCCTTCAGCTACAATGTTGATTTCATTTGATCGAGCTATTGCGATGATGGTTTTGACGATGTTGAGGCTAGATTGATCGTCGATCATTTTAATGATGAATGAACGGTCGATCTTAATCTCGGTGATTGACAGGGCATTGAGATAACTGAGAGAAGAAAAGCCTGTGCCAAAGTCATCAAGTGCAATGCTAAATCCTTTTTGTTGCAAAGCACTTAGGGTCGGTTGAACGGCTTGCAGATCTTCGATAAAGACATTTTCCGTCAACTCTAACACCATCAGATGATTGCTAACCTGGTAGCGTTCAGTCGTCGCTAAAACCAAATCAACAAATCCCGGATGAAGAAGCTGCTTAGGTGAAACATTCACAGAGACAGTAATAGGTCTTTCTGCGTGCAGATTAAGTTGTTTCGCATCACGACACGCTCTATCAAGTACAAATGCGCCCAGTTCAATAATGGCGTCATTCTTTTCTGCAATATCAATGAAAACCAGAGGTGAGATAGGGCCAAGAGTAGGGCTGTACCAACGACATAGTGCTTCAGCACCGATAATCTTTCCACTACGAGAGTCAACTTGAGGTTGGTAATGAACGTCTAACTCCCCACGTTTTAGCGCCGAGTGAAATTCATCTTCAAGCAAGAAGTGATTTTGCAGTTCAGCCCTTATTTTCTCATCAAAGAAGGTGATTTTGCCTTTGCCTTGTTTTTTAGAACGAGTCAGAACAATATCGGCTTTGGATAAAAGATCTCGTGGCTGATCACCATCATTTGGGTATAGAGAAACACCAATGGACGCACTTAACTCGAGTGCGATGCCGTGTATAACAAATGGTGAGATTAACGTTTGTTGAATGTCTTGGGCGAAAGCTAGGGCTTGCGCTTGGTCATTGAGCGTTGGAATGCTGAATACAAACTCATCGCCACCAAATCGGGCGACGGTACCATTATTACCGGCGAGTTGAGCGAAACGCTTTGCTGTTTGAACAAGCAGTTCATCACCCACTTCATGACCATATTTATCATTGACGCGTTTGAAGTTGTCGAGGTCGACAAACATCACCGCTAACATTTTGCCTTGCAAACGACTAAAGGCGATGCCTCGCTGAGTGTTCCGTTCTAGTAATACTCGATTAGGAAGGTGTGTGAGCACATCGTGTTGGGCTTGATGGCGCAACTGCTCTTTACCCTGCGCGAGCTTGGCAAAATCTTTTTCAATTCTGCGCTGAAATTGGTTGAAACGTCGGCCTAAATAATTACTTAACAACATCGACATTAAAATGAGAACAAGGGCGAGGGTTAAGCAAAGTAGTAGTACTTTGATCTGTTCGTTTTCATTTTGTTCGCGCATTTGGCTGAGTTGGTCTGCAATGCTGAGATGAATGTCTTCAATATAAACGCCAGTACCAATCAACCATTGCCATTCGTGGTCATATTGTACATAGCTTACTTTTTCCATCTCCAATTGGCCGCTAGGGTGGTAAGGCGCTTTATACTCAAGATAACCTTGATTTGTATTGCTTGATTGCAAAAGGCTGTGCGCTTGTTCAGCGACGCTTTTGAGATGAGTTCCGATCAAATTATCGTTCTTGTGTGCGAGCACTTTTCCTTGTTTATTAAGCACAAACAAATAACCGTCGCTATCGAACCGGTAATTGGAAATAGAATCCAATAGTTTCTCTTTTACTTGAGATTCAGCATCTTGCAAATATTCCCCTGAAGCAATCACCCAGCCGTAGGGTTCAAATAGGCGTCCATAACCAATTTTTT
>NZ_AFWD01000047.1:0-34414 GCF_000222565.1 Vibrio sp. N418 | reverse complement strand
TCATTCGAGGCCTTTTTATTTAAAAGATTTCGCTTTAGTACTAGCGCAGTGCTTTAGTTAGAAAATCGTTGAGCAACGATGTGACAAATTGCGGCTGCTCTAAATTAGAGATATGACCGGCATTGGGAATTTGCACCAACTCCGCGCCATCAATACAATCTTGCATTAAGTACGACTCCAAGTAAGGACGAGGAATATCTTCTGCGCCAACAGCAATCAGGGTTGGTAGTGTAAAATGCTCCAAAGCGTCAGTCAGATCGCGACGACCAAAGACCATCCGACCAACCTTTGCAATCGCCTCAGCTTGTTCACCTTTTATTTGAGCGAGGTGCTGCTGAAATTTCGCCACCAATTCAGGGTTATCTTGCTCAGCATTACGGGCAAAAAACAGCGGTGTTACCGCAGCAATGATCGCTTCAGGAACATGTTTAACTGTGTTGATCGTCTCTAACATGGCAAAGTACTTTTTGTGTGCCACTTCAGGCTCTAAACCGACAAAAGTATCCATCAACGCAATGGCATTCACTCGTCGTGGCGCCATCGCCACCACTTCTGCCCCCCACATACCACCAACAGATAGGCCAACGATCGCAAATTGATCAATCTCTAAGTGATCCATCAAAGCGAGGATCTGCTGGGCGTAATCTTGCAATGATCGGGTTGAAAGCGGTGCGCTGTCAGACTCTCCATGCGCCCAAAGATCTGGCACAATACAACGATATGACTGACTTAACTGCGCTATTTGTGGCGCCCACATCTGACTATCCCACAAGTAACTATGACCAAATAGCACCACAGGGCCTTGCCCTATATCCTGATAGGCCATTTCACAGCCATCGATTGCAAATTTTTTCATACTTCTATCCATTGTGTCGCTTTCCTATCACTGCTTGCTATTGCGGCTCTACATTTATCCATTGTTTCAAAGCGATGGCAATAAACAATTATTCTGCTGAAGGCAAAAAAAAGGCCGCTATAACAGCGGCCTTGATTTGAATTGATCAATTAAGCGATCGGTTCAAGTTGATCGATCGGCCAACGCGGCTTCGCTTCTACCGCCAGATCCGTTGCTTCGCTGTTTTTCAAACGCTGCATACCGGCATACGCGATCATTGCGCCGTTATCGGTACAAAACTCAGTACGTGGGTAATAAACTTCACCACCGATCTTTTGTGCTAACTTGCCAAGTTCAGCTCGTAAACGCTTGTTGGCACTCACACCACCAGCAATCACAATGCGTTTAAACCCAGTTTGATCCAATGCGCGTTTGCATTTGATCACCAAGGTTGCACACACCGCTTCTTCAAACGCTAACGCGATATCCGCACGAGTTTGATCATCATCGCCATTAGCGGCAATGGTATTGGCTGTAAAGGTTTTCAGGCCAGAGAAGCTCATATCGAGCCCTGGTACGTTGGTCATCGGGCGTGGAAACTTAAAACGACCGGGAGTGCCTTTCTCTGCCAGTTTAGACAGCAGTGGACCACCTGGATAATCCAGTCCCATCAATTTTGCCGTTTTATCGAATGCTTCACCTGCCGCATCATCCACCGACTCGCCAAGGATCTTATACTCACCGATCCCTTTCACTTCTACCATCATTGAGTGACCGCCTGAAACCAGCACAGCAACAAATGGGAACGGTGGTGGGTTATCTTCCAACATTGGCGCCAGCAAGTGGCCTTCCATGTGGTGAACCGCAACGGCAGGGATGTTCCATGCATAAGCAAGGCTGCGGCCAATCGTCGCGCCAACTAAAAGTGCACCGGCAAGACCAGGGCCTGCGGTATACGCGATGCCATCGATATCTTTTGGAGTAAGGTTCACTTCAGCCATCGCAGCTTTGATAAGCGGAATGGTTTTTTTAACGTGATCGCGAGAGGCCAATTCAGGGACTACACCGCCGTAATCGGCATGCAATTTTACCTGACTGTAAAGCTGGTGAGAAAGCAGGCCTTTCTCATCATCATAAATGGCAATTCCCGTCTCATCACAAGAGGTTTCGATACCGATAATACGCATGGTTAACTCAG
This sequence comes from Vibrio sp. N418, assembly GCF_000222565.1. NCBI lineage: Bacteria > Pseudomonadati > Pseudomonadota > Gammaproteobacteria > Vibrionales > Vibrionaceae > Vibrio > Vibrio sp. N418. The sequence continues at coordinate 32,381 of NZ_AFWD01000047.1, read as the reverse complement.
AAGGCTTCTGTCGACTGTTTCAAATTGGCGGCAATCTTACCTCGCCTTGACGTTGCAAACAAATTTTGTCCCTGCAGATAGCACTAACCACACTCGCTATAAATGGCCATATCAGCCATGAATAATGGTGTTAAACGATTACAACATCCAACAAGTAAATTCATTTTTATCAATAATGACAATAGATTAGACCACTCTATCTCAAAGCCATTAAAATTTGATTTAGGTTAATTTTTTGATTTCGAGATGTTAAGCAACTAAATTAGAGCCCTGAGCTTAATCCATAGGGCGACCAATCAAACTATACCTTGGTGCTGCATGGATATATACTCGACAAAATGCTTTACAAAGCTATTGTGATCGGATTAAAATTCCGCACCATTTTTGATCAAGCTGGTTATAGACCGAACAGCATTGTTTGGACTACCGATGCCAGCGTTAACGAATAACCCCTGAGGTGAAAGGCATATGCCAGTAGTTAAAGTACGTGAAAACGAACCGTTCGACGTTGCACTACGTCGTTTCAAGCGCTCTTGCGAAAAAGCAGGTATCCTTTCTGAAGTGCGTCGTCGTGAGCACTACGAAAAACCAACTACAGTTCGCAAACGCGCTAAAGCAGCAGCTCAAAAGCGTCACGCTAAGAAGCTAGCTCGCGAAAACGCTCGTCGCGTTCGCCTGTACTAATAACTAAGTCCATTAGGAAATAGTTATGGCTCTCATTGATACTCTCAAAGACGAGCAAAAATTAGCGATGAAAGCCAAGGATAAATTACGCCTTGGCACTATTCGTTTAGCCTTAGCAGCCGTTAAGCAACGTGAAGTTGACGAACAGATCACTCTGAACGATGACGACATTCTTGCTGTGCTGACTAAAATGGTTAAACAACGTCGCGACTCTGTCGCTCAATACGAATCAGCGGGTCGTCAAGATTTAGCAGACGTGGAAAGCGCCGAAATTACAGTACTTGAGGATTTCATGCCTCAACCGCTCACCGATGAAGAAGTTGCGCAGCTTATTGAAGCGGCAATTGCTGAATCTGGTGCCGCGGGCATGCAAGACATGGGTAATGTAATGGGCGTTCTTAAACCACAGATTCAAGGGCGTGCAGATATGGGTAAAGTAAGTGGTTTAGTTCGCGCTAAGCTGGCTTAATTACCCAACCCTATTGCAACAAGCCGTGCATTCCATTGGATAGCGCGGCTTGTTTGTATCTGAATGCATGAAATAATCAACCGCTTCTGCGATACTAGATTGCATAACTCATCCATTCTGTTCTCTTTTCTTTTTTGTTAGGTTTTATGGCTGGACACATCCCTCGTAATTTTATTGATGACCTCCTAGCTCGACTTGATATCGTCGATATCATTGACGCACGCGTGAAACTTAAGAAAAAAGGCAAGAACTACGGTGCTTGCTGCCCTTTCCATAACGAAAAAACCCCCTCATTTAGCGTCAGCCAAGAGAAGCAGTTTTACCACTGTTTTGGCTGTGGTGCGCATGGTAATGCCATCGACTTCATGATGGAGTATGAACGTTTAGAATTCGTTGAAGCGATAGAAGAGCTCGCCTCTTTTATGGGCCTAGATGTGCCACGCGAGCAGCGCCAAGGCGGTGGATTCCGCAATGATCAACCTCAGGCAAGTAGCGATCAAAAACGATCGCTTTACGATCTATTGGGCAGCATTGGCCAGTTTTATCGTGATCAACTCAAGCAACCGAAGAGTAAGATCGCCATCGATTATCTGAAAGATCGTGGCCTCTCTGGCGAGATCGTACAGAAATTTGGCATCGGCTATATTCCCGATGAATGGGATCTCGTCAGAAAGAACTTTGGTCAACAGAAAAACAGCCAAGATATGCTGGTTTCTGGTGGCATGCTAATCGAAAACGATAAAGGCAATCGTTATGACCGTTTTCGCGGTCGTGTGATGTTCCCGATCCGTGATCGTCGTGGTCGTGTGATTGGTTTTGGTGGCCGCGTGATTGGCGAAGGAACACCAAAATACCTCAACTCTCCTGAAACGCCAGTGTTCCATAAAGGCAAAGAACTGTATGGTCTTTATGAAGTTTTACAGGCGTATCGTGAACCACCTCGTATCCTTGTCGTAGAAGGCTATATGGATGTGGTGGCTTTAGCGCAATATGGCGTCGACTATTCGGTCGCCTCGCTTGGCACCTCAACCACTGGCGATCACCTGCAAGTCTTATTTCGACAAACAAGCTTGGTGGTCTGCTGTTACGATGGTGACAGAGCTGGACGTGAAGCGGCATGGCGCGCAATGGAAAATGCATTGCCTTATTTGACCGATGGTCGACAGTTGAAGTTTATGTTTCTCCCTGATGGTGAAGATCCAGATTCTTATATCCGTCAACACGGCAAACAAGCGTTTGAGCAACAACTCGATTCTGCCACATCATTGTCTGAATTTATGTTCAGTTCATTGATGCAGCAAGTGGATACATCCACACGAGAAGGCATGGCAAAACTCACCAGTCTCGCCATTCCACTGATTGACAAAGTACCCGGTGGCACACTGCGACTTTACCTAAGAGATTTACTCGGTAAACGCCTTGGCTTAATGGATGAACGACAACTTCAGCAATTGATCAGTAAAGAAGGGCAAAAAGAGGAGCGACCTCAGCCTCACAAAGAGATCAAGCGCACACCAATGCGTGAAGTGATCGCTTTGCTAATTCAAAATCCGAGCTATGCTGAAATGGTACCGGATCTAAGTAGCGTGAAGCACTTGACGGTTCCAGGATTAAGTTTATTCATTGAGGTGCTTGAATATTGTCAATCGCACCCCCATATCAACACAGGCCAATTGCTTGAGCATTGGCGAAATAGTCGCCATGAGGCCCTATTGTCACGTCTCGCGGGATGGCTAATCCCCCTCGTAGACGACAATGAAAAAGATATATTTTTAGATTCATTGGATAAGATCCTTTCCCAGTGCGTCGAAAAGCAAATTGAAAATCTGCAAGCCAAAGAAAGAAGCATCGGTTTATCAGCCGAAGAGAAAAGGGAGCTACTAGCGTTAATGCTAGATTTAAAAGCGTAACCCTGTTTAATTAGGCAGCAAACAATTAATTTGTTAACATGTATGGTTTGCATATCGCATACTAATTCCTTCACCAGATACTAAGTTGGATACCGTCTATGGATCAAAATCCGCAGTCACAGCTAAAACAACTTGTCATTAAAGGCAAGGAACAAGGCTATCTGACCTACGCAGAAGTTAACGACCACCTGCCTGCAGAAATCGTGGATTCTGAGCAGGTTGAAGACATCATTCAGATGATTAATGACATGGGTATTCGAGTAGTAGAAACTGCTCCGGATGCTGATGATCTTGCGCTGAACGATGATGACGCCATCACCGATGAAGATGCAGCAGAAGCTGCAGCAGCGGCACTTTCAAGCGTTGAAAGTGAAATTGGCCGCACAACCGACCCAGTACGCATGTACATGCGTGAAATGGGTACTGTTGAGCTGCTAACGCGCGAAGGTGAAATCGATATCGCGAAGCGTATCGAAGATGGTATCAACCAAGTTCAAAACGCCGTTGCAGAATACCCAGGTACAATTCCTTACATTCTTGAACAGTTCGACCGTATTCAAGCTGAAGAGCTACGTCTGACTGATCTGATCACGGGCTTTGTTGATCCTGATGCAGATGAAACTGCAGCGCCAACCGCGACACACATCGGTTCTGAACTCACAGAAACAGATCTTAAAGACGAAGATGATGATTCTGACGACGACAGTGACGACAGCGATGAAGAAGAAGCTGAAGAAGATACTGGTATTGATCCTGAGCTTGCGCTTGAGAAATTTACCGCTCTACGCAACACCTTCCAAAACCATCAGCTAGCGGTTAACGAACACGGTCATGACAGCGCACAAGCACAAGATGCTCATGCACTAGTGATTGATGTGTTTAAAGAATTCCGTCTAACACCGAAGCAATTCGACTACCTAGTTGAAGAGCTACGTACTTCAATGGAACGCGTTCGTACTCAAGAACGTTTGATCATGAAGGCAACGGTTGAATACGGCAAAATGCCGAAGAAATCATTCATCACGCTATTTACTGGCAATGAGTCAAGCGATGCTTGGCTAGATGAAGTTTTGGCATCAGATAAGCCATACGCAGACAAAATTCGTCAAAGCGAAGACGATATCCGTCGTTCTATCCTGAAGCTTAAAATCATTGAAGAAGAGACTTCTTTAACGGTTCAAAGCATCAAAGATATCAGCCGTCGTATGTCTATCGGTGAAGCGAAAGCTCGTCGTGCGAAAAAAGAGATGGTTGAGGCAAACTTACGTCTAGTTATCTCAATTGCTAAGAAATACACCAACCGTGGCCTACAGTTCTTGGATCTAATCCAAGAAGGTAACATTGGTTTGATGAAAGCGGTTGATAAATTTGAATACCGTCGTGGTTACAAATTCTCGACTTACGCGACTTGGTGGATTCGTCAGGCAATCACTCGTTCGATTGCAGACCAAGCCCGTACGATCCGTATTCCGGTTCACATGATCGAAACGATCAACAAACTGAACCGCATCTCTCGTCAAATGCTACAAGAGATGGGTCGTGAGCCGCTACCGGAAGAACTTGCTGAACGCATGCAAATGCCAGAAGACAAGATCCGTAAAGTACTGAAGATCGCTAAAGAGCCAATCTCAATGGAAACACCTATCGGTGATGACGAAGATTCGCACCTAGGTGACTTCATCGAGGATACTACGCTAGAACTTCCTCTTGATTCAGCGACGGCAACTAGCCTGCGCGCTGCAACCAAAGATGTTCTTGCGGGTCTAACACCTCGTGAAGCAAAAGTACTACGCATGCGTTTTGGTATCGATATGAACACTGACCACACTCTAGAAGAAGTGGGTAAGCAGTTCGACGTGACGCGTGAACGTATCCGTCAGATCGAAGCAAAAGCACTACGTAAACTTCGTCACCCAAGCCGCTCAGAAACCTTGCGCAGCTTCCTAGACGAGTAATTCGTAAGCAATTAAAGAAAAAGGTGAGCTCTGGCTCACCTTTTTTGTATCTAGCGCGTTTAACTGAATAAAAACTAAACGGAATTACCCCCCTACTCGGCTAGACACTCCAAGGCGCTTCCCCTATAATCAGTCACCTTAAAGGCCCCTTAGCTCAGTGGTTAGAGCAGTCGACTCATAATCGATTGGTCCCCAGTTCAAGTCTGGGAGGGGCCACCAAATTTAGAAAGGCTCATAGAGAAATCTACGAGCCTTTTGCTTTTCTAGCATCTCTATATACCCTTCTCATTTAAGCCATGGGCTCAACCTCAAATTAACCCTTTAAGGCTCTGTTTATTTAGAACGCTGACTAGTAAAATTCACACTGGTTAGAAAAATATAAGCTGTAGTTATTATGCCAAATAGCGAGATCGTGGTTTTTCCTTGGAACCCTAATTTTGAAACTGGAATAGTTCACATTGATGCCCAGCATAAGACGTTGTTTCAACTCGTCAATAAACTCGCCAATTCTTTAGTGCATGAAAATCGGATTGAAGTTGCTGAAGTGTTTGATGAACTCGCCAACTATGCGACGTACCATTTTACCGAGGAAGAACAAGTATGGTCTGAATACTTCCAGCAAGATAACTGGATGTTATCTCATACCGATACGCATGAGTCCTTCCTACCTGACATTGAAAAAATCAAACACGCTGCCGTTACAAGCTGTTGGCAAGATACGATTGAAAATGTACTGCAGTTTCTTATTCGTTGGCTCGCTCTGCATATTCTTGATAACGATAAAAAGATGAGCTTAGTCGTGCATGGACTGAAAGACGGCATGGCGTTAGATGAAGCGAAGAAGCAGGCGCGAAAGCAAATGCGAGGTTCCGTTGGTGTGCTGATTGATACCGTATTAACCATGTACGACGAACTGTCATCCCATGCGATTGAATTGATCCGTGAAAAACATCGCCGCATTATTGCTGAAAAAGAGCTTACCGCTCTTAATCAGAAACTACAGCAACTCGCGATCATAGATGAACTTTCAGGCCTATTTAACCGACGCCATTTTATGAATGTGATTCAGCCTGAAATTCAACGGGCCAAACTTGAACAACACGCGCTCAGTTTTATTTCTCTCGATTTAGACTTATTTAAATCTCTTAATGATTCACTTGGCCACCTCAAAGGCGACGAAGCGATTCAATCTGTTGGTGATATTTTATCTCAGCTAAGCAAGCAATATGGCGGTCATGCTTTTCGCATGGGCGGGGAAGAGTTTTTGGTGGTTGTCACCAATACCCACTACCAACACAGTACAGCTCTTGCTGAAACAATCCGCCAAAGCATCGCGAACGTGACACTATCAAACGAAGAGAAAAAATGCTCCCATCAACTCACTTGTTCGATTGGTGTGTTTTGTCATCCCCCACAAGGTGATGAAGACTTCTTGTTTTTCTTAAATAAGGTGGATGAAGCGCTCTATCAAGCTAAATCCGCCGGGCGTAATAATGTTATTTCAGCCAATAACAGTACGCCTTGTTGTGCTTAATGGCCTAAGCACTGAATATAAAAATGGCTGCCTCTAGGCAGCCATTTTTAATCCATCATTGGGTCGCTAACTAGATAGCCCAACTTATATAGCCCAACCACCCGCGTAAAACGCCACTAGCACCGCGGTTAGGGCCACAATACCAAAGCTAAGCTTCTTCCACTCGCCAGAGATAATGCGACCAACGACCAAACATAGGAAGCCAAGCATGATACCGGTGACGATATTGGCAGTAAGCACGATAAACACGGCACACACTAATCCTGACAAAGCATCAATTGAGTCGCCAAAATCAAGCTTACTAACATTACTCAGCATCAATAGGCCAACATACATTAGCGCAGGCGCCGTTGCGTAGCTTGGTACTAGGTAACTGATTGGCGAGATGAACAACAGGGCTAGGAACAAGGTACCAACAACCACAGCCGTCAAACCGGTTTTGCCACCAGCCGCCGTACCTGCTGCAGATTCAATGTACACTGCCGCCGGAGCGCCACCAACAGCACCAGAGACAATGCTACTCACAGAATCAGAAGTCAGCGCTTTACCGCCATCGATGATGTTGCCATCTTTATCCAGCAAGTTCGCCTGACCAGCCACTGCGCGAATCGTACCAGTCGCATCAAAGATCGCCGTCATCACCAAAGCTAATACGCTTGGTAGTACTAATGGGCTAAATGCGCCCATAACATCCATCGAACCAAATAGAGAGCCTTCGCCGCCAAATGATGGCATAGCAAACAAACCATGGTAGGTCACATTTGGATCGAAAATAAGACCAAAGATCGAGATCACTACGATAACCAGTAAGATACCACCTGGGACACGGCGCTTCTCCAAACCAAAGATAGCGGCAAGGCCGAGTACCGACATCATTACAGGTAGAGAGGTAAAATCACCAAATTTAACCGGTAGACCTTCTGCAAGATTCTTCTCTACTAGCCCCACACCATTGGCGGCGATAAGCAATAAGAACAGACCAATACCAATCCCGGTACCGTGTGCGATACCGACAGGTAAGTGTGTCAAAATCCACTGGCGTAAACCTGTTACGGTAATCGCGGTAAACACCACCCCCATTAGGAAGACAGCACCCAGCGCAACCGGAATAGAGACACCTTGTCCCAATACCAAGCTAAAGGCCATGAATGCGGTTAATGAGATCGCACAACCAATCGCCATCGGCAGGTTTGCCCACAACCCCATCAATAATGAACCAAATGCCGCCACTAAACAGGTCGCAACAAACACCGCACCTTGATCAAATCCAGCCGCACCCAACATACTTGGTACCACAATGACTGAGTAAACCATGGCAAGAAATGTCGTTAAACCTGCCAGCATTTCTTGGCGAACGTTACTACCGCGTTGCGAGATCGAGAAGTAGCTATCCAGTTTGCTCGCCATTGGCGACGAAGCGGATGAGCTATTTTGCGTATTTTGAGTGGGAGTCTTATTAGACATGAGTTTTCCTATTCGATTTTATGACTTAATACCATAAGAAGCATTGTAGCGTGATGAGTTCACTGCCTATCCATGCCTGGTTGGAATAGATCATTGATGGAGTTTTACAAAGCAATAACTAGGCTTAAACACCGCACCCTAAGGGTTGCGCTATCGTTTAAAGGCGGAGAAATTACAGGGTTATTTTGCAGATGACAAGTAATTTAAACCTTTGCGGCAAACGTTTCCGTAAAGAAAAACAATACGTAGTGTTGGGTGAGGTTTACAGCGCTTAATCTGCTCCTATCTTCTGCCCATCTCTCTCCGGCCTCTAAATACCGAAGGGCGCGATGAGTACGAGATGAAGAGAGTGCAAATTCGCTTTTACGCGCTACAATACAGCACAGATTGACCATATAGAAATAGATGACCATGCAGCTTGATTATACTTACCAATGCTTAGCGAATATGCCTCGTGAAGAGCTAGAACAACTCAGCCTACGAATGGTTCACCGCTTAGTACCTGAAGATTACCTTAGCGAAATTTTTACTTTTGATGGTGAAGAAACCGAATCAGAAGATAAACTGCATGAAGCTCAGCTCGATGCGATGTTACGTCTTAATGCCATCGCTCTGAGCCAATTACCCGCTCTATTTCAAGAATCAGAAAATGCCCAGCAAAATACGCTGCGTATGCAACGCCTGCTATTGTGGCACTTTTACGCGATCTCATTTCATCTTGAGCGTGCCATTCCTTTAGAGGTGCATTGCAACCACGTGGAAGTAATCCTAAAACAAAGCCCAGAAAACACCTTAGAATGGGTGACAACCTTAACGGATTTATTGCGTCAATACGCCAAGATTGCGCAGTAATATAAATAGCGACGGACATCAAGTCACATACTGTGACTGGATGTCCTGCAGCTCAAGTCGTGATATATTGAATCACGATAAAATATAGGTTGTGATTGTCTATTTATATGGAAATTAAACTTCATTCAAACGCTGCGACCACACCCAAGATTCGCAAATATATTAAAAATTCAGAAAAATCTGATGCCGACCTAGCGCATGAATTAAGTATCTCGATAGATACGGTAAAAAAGTGGCGTCATCGTGAAAATGTCTATGATAAATCCCACCGGCCTAAAGTGATTCACCGTCGTCTAACTCCAGAACAAGAATGGCTTGTTATCTATTTGCGCCATCGCCTTTCGTTATCGCTTGATGAACTGCTCGAAGTTGCCCAATTACTTATCAATAAGGCCTTATCACGAGCAGTGCTTAATCGTTGCTTGAAGAAATACCAAGTTCCTCGAATGACTAAACCAACTCTTAATCAAGTTGGAACGGTCGATGTAGACATGTTAAAGCTTCCGGTAGAACTAGCCCAGAAATCTCCTTATTTATTAGTGTTAACGGAGCAGTACTCTGGTTTTGTCAGCTTTGCTTTAATTCCATCCTTAGATGATCATAAAGCTATTGATGGTTTAAGCGAGTTTGCTAAGCATGCACTGCCATACACTATCAAAAATATGATTTTGCCTAATCAACCTTTTGCAATCCAATGGGCAGAGAATATGGGTATAGCATGGCAACTTCATGATGAATATTCTCTTTTTACTTTAGAGACAGAGGAAGCGGTAAATTTTCAACAAAACTATGAATACTTCCTCGATGGAGAGCACTTTGATAAACGTCTAGGCTTACCGTCAATTTTGCTGAACTATGAAGATCTCCTGAATAAACGCGTAATGCGAAGTCGCTTAAAAAGCCTGACGCCGAGCGGATATTGGAAAAACAAAACAGGGAGCTAAAGCTCCCTGTTTTGTGACTAAATTATGCACGGAATAAGCACTTCTATGCTTGATTTACCTTTCTTAAATCAATGATTTCCTCAGCCATATCCATTAGCAATACCGCATTCATCAAGTGATCTTGGGCATGCACCATAACAATATGGACTGGTAGCTTCCCTTCGCCCTCATCAAATTCAATCAATTGCGTTTGAATATGATGCGCCTCTTTTAAAGCCTGCTTTGCTCCTGTAATTAATTCTTCTGCGCTAGAAAAATGACCCGCTCGGGCTTCACGCATCGCGTTCATCAACATACTTCGGCACTGTCCTGCCTGTACGATAAGCGACATCACCCATTCTTCGTATTGATCTTTATTCATATTTTCCAGCCTCTAAGCCGTCATATTCAGAGCTTGAGCGAGAATCTTCTTACCATCTGTCATCCCGTAGTCCATCATATTGATCAATGCGATAGGGCGGTTATGAGCACCAGCGACCACTTGAAAGTCGGCCAACTTATAGCTGATTTGAGGAGCAAGTAAGTAGCAATCAAATTCCGCTGCGCAATCTTCAAAATCCTGTGAACCTTTCGCTTCAATTAATGCTTCAATGCCTTCTGCTTGTGCTGCTTCTTGCATTCGTTTAACCACTAAACTAGTCGACATTCCCATGTCGCAAATAAGCAAAATCTTTTTCATTATAAACTCCTAACTATTCTATTGGTGCAGTAATACGCGCTTGATATGCATCCAGCCACTCTTGGCTAGCTGGGGAATAATGCGTAAAACCTTGTTCATCACGCACACACACATAAACCATTGCAGGGTGCTTCGCAGTCATCACAGAAAACGTAAAACTATCAATATTGGTTGCTGCACCAAATTCTCCTTCTTTATTGATGCAAACCACCGATAAATCCCCCGCCTTTCCATAACGAGCAATCAGTTTTTGTTCTAACTCTCGGACAGCACTATCTGCGGCTTGCTGAGGCGTCATTCCCTCCCCCATCCGACGTACTATTTCGTAGCTAATGCAGCCTTTCATCAAGTCTTCGCCAAGACCTGTTGCGGTTGCGGCACCAATGTCACTATCAGCGTAATAGCCTGAACCTGAAACAGGCGAATCGCCAACACGACCAGGACGCTTCATAAAGAGGCCACTGGTTGAAGTACCAACACAGATATGACCTTCAGTATCCAATGCTGCGATACCAACAGTATCATGCCCTGTATAAGGAGAAAGCCCTCGTAAAATGGTTTCGCGACAACGCTTCACATAATGTTGCTGAGCGCGTTCAGTGAGCATATTTTTCTTTTCAAAGCCTTGGTCAAATGCCCATTGCTCTGCGCCGTCTCCAACCATAAAACTATTAAAGCGCTCACGACTTAATTTCTCTGCAACCAAAATCGGGTTTGCGATGTCTTTTACGCTCGCTATCGCCCCTAAAGCCATGGTCGTGCCATGCATAAAAGCAGCATCCAATTCAACAATGCCTTTCTCATTTGGCAAACCACCATACCCAACACTTTTGTAGTATGGATAATCTTCAACACGAGTTACCGAAGTTAATACGGCATCGCTGGCGGTTTGGCATTTTTGTAACATGTCCGCGCCTTCACAGATGCCATCAAATGCCATTCGCCATGTAGCGATAATTCCCCAGTTTTTTATTTCCATTGATTAAGCCTTTGCTGTTTCTAATGTTGTTTTTAGTTCTGTTTCTTGGGGCACTTCTGTACTGCGATACTGTTTATCGATAATACGAAGGAACGGTAGGTAGATCATGGCGCCAATAGTTAGGTTGACTATCTGCATAACAGCGCCTGAAATACTCGCTGTTACTATAAACCCAGACAACACAGGTGGTAATGTCCAAGGGATAAAGGCGCCCGTTGTGGTTGATACCAAACCTATCGACATTGCGACGTATTGCAGCGTCACCAACACCAAAGGCACTAAGTTGAATGGAATCAACATGATTGGGTTCATGATAATAGGTAGACCAAATAGCACTGGCTCATTAATGTTAAATATCGACGAACCTGCAGCTAATTTACCTACTTTCTTAATATGTTGAGAGCGAGCAAACATCAGAATAGCAATGATCAATGAGAGCGTTGCACCCGCGCCCCCCATCCAAATAATGTCAAAAAATTGCTCTGTTACAACGTGTGGAGGCGTGACACCATTCGCCATTGCACTTAAGTTATCTTGTTGGTTTTCAGCCCATACAGGACGCATAATGCCGTTCACCATTGAGCCACTGTTAATACCGACAGACCAAAGTAAAGTAATGGTCAACGATGTCATTAAAGCACCAAAGTAAGAAGTCCCAAATGATCGAACTGGTGTTGCTAATACATCATAAATAAATTGGTGAATGGTATTGAAATCAGTCACGGCAAAAGCAAGGCGAATTGCAAGTGCTAAACACAAAACAACCGTCGCTGGAACTAAAGCTGCAAAAGACTTCTCAACTGCTGGTGGCACGCCATCTGGCATTTTGATTGTGATGCGCTTTTCAATGAACCAACGAAAAATCTCTGTCCACAATAGAGCACCGATCATAGCCACAAATAGGCCTTTCGACCCCAACCACTCAGTAGGAATAACGGTACCAACCCCTTCAACATGAGCAAATGGAGTTAAAACCATAAATGCAGAAAGAGAAAGAACACCGGCGGAAATTCGGTCAACCTTGTAACGCTCTGCAAGACGGTATGCGACCATAAAAGAGATGAACAGAGACATTCCAGAGAAGATAACCGAAAATGGTATTTCTATATTTGCCCCCCAATTTGGACCAAATATAGACGCCATAAACTCTTTGTAGCTCGCGCTAGGGAAAGAACTAATAACAAGTAGAATGGAGCCGACAATAATAAACGGCATAAATGATATATATGCGTCGCGAATTGCTCCTAAGTGACGCTGTTGAGCCACTTTACCTGCAATTGGCATCATGCGACTTTCAATAAACCGCATTACCTTTTCCATACAAACCTCCATTAAGCAATCATGTGATACTTCATTATGTTTGTGATGATATTATGCTGATTAATTTAAAATAAACTTGGCTTAAATCACACTGACATTAATTTTGTATCACATGATTACCTTTATAAATATGTTTGTGATCAGCCCCACGAATTAATAGCTATACGTATATAATTATCACTAAAACAGCCCGTGACCTTTCATCGAACTCTCACGAAATTGCAGCATCACTGACATATAAGCGCCATACACTCGTTATGAGTTAATGAGAGTTCGAGGAAAATATGGAAGTTACTAGCCCTTTTCGCTTGCCGCGTAAAACACCATTTGGATTGGCTGAACAGGTTACTGAATGGGCGACTGGCCTAAGCAAATTAGATAAATTTTATGCTCAACGTCCGGCGCAATGTAATACAGAAACCTTCTTGCGTTTCACCCTGCAAGTCCTTGGTATCGACTATCAGATCATTAAGGGATCCCTTAACCAGGTACCTGAGCAAGGAGCAACGGTCATTGTTGCCAATCATCCGTTAGGTTGTGTGGAAGGGGTAATTCTGGCAGAGCTACTGTTAATGATCCGCCCTGATGTAAAAATACTCGCTAATCACTATCTAAAAACCGTTCCCGAACTCGATTCATTATTTATCGGTGTCGATGTATTTGAGGGGAAAGAGCGCCATAAAGCCAATTTAAAAGCGCTACGTGAGGCGCATCGTCATCTAGAACAAAGCGGATTGCTATTGCTCTTTCCTGCCGGTGAAGTGTCCCAGTTAGTCGATGGCAAAACCAATCAAATAGAAGATAAAGCTTGGAGCCGATCGGTCAGCTCATTAATCAAAAAAAGTGCCGCGACCACCCTACCTATTTTCATTAACGGTCAGAATTCAAAACGCTTTTATCTAGCTGGTAAAGTGCATTCGCTGCTACGCACACTCATGCTGGGGCGAGAGTTGCTAAACAAATCCCACCAGCCCATCGAAATTGCGATTGGCAGCGCTATTAACTACAAAGAAATCCGCGCTCTCGATGACGAAAGCTTAGTCAATTACCTGCGACTCAATACGTATCTGTTAAAACCACAGTCTGAACATAGAGATCTATTTTGTGACGCTCAGCCACAAACGCCGGTTTCACCCGCATTAGATTTAGCTCGCTACCAAGAAGACTTAAACGCCATACCAAAACACGATCACTTGCTCAGCAGTGGGGAGTTTGATGTCTACTGCACCCGAGCGAAATATATACCAAATCTGCTGTATGAGATTGGTCGACTCCGTGAACAAAATTTCCGAGATGTGGGAGAAGGCACCGGTAAAGCGCTCGATATTGACCGTTTTGATCCTCACTATCGCCATCTCTTTATTTGGGATCGACAACAGCGTCGTTTGGTTGGCGCTTATCGATTAGGCCTAGTCGACCGACTGATGGAGCATTCCGGCATCAACTCGCTCTACTCAAGAACCCTATTTGATTATGATCAGCGATTTATCGACCGAATGGGGAAATCCATCGAACTGGGCCGCTCGGTCATTGCTGCCGAATATCAACGTAGCATGAGTGCGCTACTGCTGTTATGGAAAGGCATTGCAACATTCATTCAACGTAACCCCGATTACACTCATCTATTTGGCCCCGTTAGCATTAGCAATCATTACAGTCAAAGCGCTCGTCAATTGCTCGCTGAATCGATGGAGATGCATCATTTCGACAATCACAGCGCAGAGTTAGTAAGCGCCTCGCATCCATTAAGTCACAGTAAAACCTATTGGAATACTAGCATGCTCAGTGCCTTAGGTGATTTACAGCTGCTATCAAAAGTGATTGCTCGTATGGATGAAGGAAAAAGCGTGCCGGTTTTGTTACGTCAGTATCTGGCTTTAAACGGCAAACTGGTCAGTTTTAACGTCGACCCTGAATTTAATCATGCGCTCGATGGGCTGATTGTGGTCGATCTACTCCAAGTGCCAATTAGAACATTAGGCCGCTATATGGGTTTGCCTCTCGCTGAGCAATACATGGCGTATCATCGACAAAAATAAGGCTGTAACTTGGCAAGGCGTTTGCGCCTTGCTGTGAGATGGCCGAGATTTTTGACAACACTACTATTCACCAAATTATTAAAACATCGCATTACGAGCAAAAGATCACGCCAGTGAACACTGGCTATCCCAACCATAGATGAATCAATGAGCAGCACTATCGACTCATTACTTGTTTCTCTTCCTTCCCCCCCAACCTTGACGTGTAAAGACAGAACAAGAACCCTATTCGATGCTCAACCCGTCATGACAGGAAGTTATAACAATGAAAAAATGGTTCACACCCACACTGACACTGCTCACCGCTCTCTCGGTCGGCTTAGTCTCGAATAGTGCTCTTGCTCAAGAGAAAGTTTACCGACTCAAGCTCGCCGAAACATGGGGACCGAATACCCCAATTCTCGGTGACGCATCAAAAAACATGGCTAAGCTCGCCGAAGAGATGTCTAACGGCCGCCTACAAATTCGCATTGATTCTGCCAACAAACATAAAGCACCCCTCGGTGTATTTGATATGGTCAAATCAGGCCAATACGATATGGGACATTCCGCCTCCTACTACTGGAAAGGCAAAGTACCGAATACCTTGTACTTTTCGGCAATGCCTTTTGGCATGATGTCGACTGAGCAATACGCTTGGTTCTATCACGGTGGTGGTATGGAATTAATGCAAGAGGTGTACGCTCCACATCACCTACTGTCATTTCCTGGTGGCAACTCAGATATTCAAATGGGCGGCTGGTTTCAAAAAGAGATTAAGACCATCGATGATCTAAAAGGTCTTAAGATGCGCATTCCAGGTTTCGCAGGTGAAGTAATGGCTCGAGTGGGCGCGAAACCAACCAATATTGCGCCGGGAGAACTTTATACGTCACTTGAACGTGGAACGATCGATGCCCTAGAGTGGGCAGGGCCAGCATTTGATTTGCGTATGGGCTTTCATAAAATCGCGCCTTACTACTACACAGCATGGCAAGAACCGGGCTCAGAAACACAATTTCTCGTCAATAAACGCGCTTGGGACAAGCTACCTAAAGATCTGCAAGTAATCCTTGAAACCGCGTTTCGCGTCGCAGCTTTTGACATGTACACCCAAGCCATTGATGCCAATGCCAATAGTTGGGCCTCGATGAGCGAAGAGTATCCAGAGATCCAAGTGCTCGAGTTCCCGCCAGAAGTATTAGGCCGTCTAAATCAAGAAAAGCAGACGCTACTCGAGGAGCTAGCAGCCAAAGATTCACTCGCAAAACGTATTATCGAGTCACAACGACAATACTTAAGCAAAGTACGTTCATGGACCGATATTTCGACTAAAGCTTACCTCAATAGCAAGCAATAAAAGAAAGCGCCACATTCTTTGAATGTGGCGCTTTCATCATTTCCCATTTAGGACTTCCCTTATCGCAAACCTGCAATAAACATTACTTTTAATGCACATGACCTTGTGAGAAGTTAATCATCATCACACCAACCACAACAAAAGCGATACCACCCCACACCATAGGATCAAGATGCTGACGGTAGACAAAAGTGGAAATCAGACTGACAGCCACGATTGCCAAACCTGCCCATAACGAATGCACCACCCCAACAGGCATGCCTTTCATCGCTTGGCTTAAAAATAGAAATGCCGTCAAATGTCCCACTATCACAACGGCTGCTGGAAGTGGTTTCGATAAACTAAAGCCATCCGTCGCTTTAAGTGCAACGTGCGACAGTGCTTCAGACAGTACGGCAAAAACAATAAACAGCCAGCTCATCAAGAAATTCCTATGGTTCTAAATTGGGGATGGCAGAGAGAACTGACTCACTCACGTAAGAAAATTCAACTCACCTATGAAAATAAAATTGAAATGCGAACAGAAAGAAAAAGGCCGAGAGAAACAGTAAAATCTCGGCCTTTGTCATAGCAGCAGTGAACGTTTAATTAAGACTCAACCGCTATTACTATTTGATATAAATTACTTATCCATATGTAGGACAGTACGGATCGACTCGCCTTTGTGCATCAATTCAAAAGCTTCGTTGACGTCTTGTAGACCCATGGTGTGCGTAATGAATTCTTGTAGACCAAATTCACCAGCCATGTAACGATTTACGATTTCTGGAAGCTCAGAGCGGCCTTTTACACCACCAAACGCAGAACCACGCCATACACGACCCGTCACTAATTGGAATGGACGAGTTGAGATCTCTTGACCTGCACCAGCAACACCGATGATGACAGATTCGCCCCAACCTTTGTGGCAGCACTCAAGTGCTTGACGCATCACGTTAACGTTACCGATACACTCAAATGAGTAATCCACACCACCATCAGTCATTTCAACAATCACATCTTGAATTGGTTTGTCGAACTTCATTGGGTTGATGCAGTCAGTCGCGCCAAGCTGTTTTGCTAGTTCGAATTTGCTTTCGTTGATATCAACACCAATGATGGTTTTCGCACCAGACATACGCGCACCAATGATTGCGGAAAGACCGATACCACCAAGACCAAATACCGCAACGGTGTCGCCTTCCTGTACTTTCGCCGTGTTAAGCACAGCACCCATACCGGTAGTCACACCACAGCCAAGTAAACAAACTTCTTCTAATGGCGCATCTTTCGCAACTTTAGCGAGTGAAATTTCTGGTAACACTGTGTACTCAGAGAAAGTAGAACAACCCATGTAGTGGAAGATGGTTTCACCATTCACTGAAAAACGGCTTGTTCCATCAGGCATTAGGCCTTTACCTTGAGTCTCGCGAACCGCTTGGCAAAGGTTGGTTTTACCTGACTTACAATATTTACATTCACCACACTCAGCGGTGTACAGTGGAATAACATGATCGCCCACTTCAACGCTCGTCACGCCTTCGCCGATCATTTCAACAATACCACCACCTTCGTGACCTAAAATAGAAGGGAAGATACCTTCTGGATCATCGCCTGATAGCGTGAACGCGTCAGTGTGACAAACACCCGTTGCAACGATGCGCACTAGTACTTCACCTGCTTTAGGAAGCTGTACATCAACCTCTTCCATTTTAAGTGGTTCGCCTGCAGCCCATGCAACCATAGCTTTTGATTTGATGTGAGTTTGACCCGGTTTGATTTCAAGCGTCATTAGATTTTCCTTTGTTAGGCCAACAATAAGTAAGGCCGTCATAAGATTTGAATCAATTCGAAGTAAGCTTAGTTGAGAGTTATTTATCTCGCCGCTTCGTTGTTGGGATTAGTATAGATGTTTACGTATATTTGATAATCCCATCATTGTGAAAATGATTATTACTAAATGGTAATAATGAGAGCAGTTCTAAACTCATACATCCGCACCATTCCGTAGTAACCTCAACACTGGCTTTACCTGTACATTGAGGGGAATAAAACGATTAAATTGATAAACAACCTTTCATCGAAATTGCGAAAGCATCCCACACGATGAATTCAGCATAGCGACATGACGTCAGGTGAGAGGATAAATACAAAAAAGGCCACCGACGATAAAGTCAGGTGGCCCTTAGTTTTAATTATGCTTTATTTTGTGCTGCGATATGGGTTGCAATCGCATCCATCAACGCAGGAGAAAGACAATCGTAGGTTGGTAAACCTAACTGATTAAAGCGAGCTCGTATCGCCTCCATATCTTTTGGATCTGTGCCGGTTTCAATAATGGAAGATACAAACGCAGCAAACTGTGGTGCAGACCAACCTTTATCGTCCGACAGCTCGGTATGAACAAAATCTAGACCATAAAATGGATGCGATTCATTCTCGATACGACCGTACATGTGTGTGCCACAAGCCTGACAAGCATAGCGTTGGATCACGGCTGATTCGTCGACAATCACTAATTTTTCTTGGTTAGCGATCACGGCCAAATTCTCGCGCGGAACAACGGCAACTTGTGAAAATAAAGCGCCTTCCGGCTTCCAGCACTTAGAGCAACCACAAGCGTGATTATGCGCGGTTTGAGCCGACAGTTTTACGCTGACCTTATCGCTCTTACACTGACAGTTAAGGACACCACCGTGAAAACTTTCTTGAGTCTCAGGAAAGCCATTATCAATCGATGGATGCAGTTTAATAATATTCATATTGTGTCTCTTCACTAGATTTAGCCATTTTGCCAAGCGTGTTTTCATACTGTTTAAAAATTTGAGGGCGCTTTATCCAGACATTGAAATACCAAGCTCTAACGCCTTATTCTTTTAAAACGAAGAGTTAGAAACCGGGATGTTCAACAATGATTAGAAATAAAACAGCCAAAGAAAAAGAAAGGCTGGGGGGAAGTGACGCTTGAATAATCAAGCATCACCATCCTTGCAAAAATGCATCCCCTTCACCTTGGACAGAAATTAGATTTGGAAGAATTACATAACCTTTTTATAAAGATTTACGATCTCTTCCGTTGTTGCCTTGCGAGGGTTAGTTAATGAGCAAGCGTCATTAAGTGCGTTGATTGCCATAAACTCTAGACGATCCTCTTGCACACCAAGATCTGCTAATTTTTGTGCAGTCCCAATTTTTTGGGATAATGCTTCAATAGCAACGATCCCCGCCTCGGCGGCCTCATCAATGCTCATATTCGAGATATCAACACCCATGGTTTTAGCAATGTCTGCAAAACGTTCTCCCTTCACCTTCGCATTAAAACGAGAGACTTCAGGTAGAAGAATCGCATTACATAAACCATGTGCAAGGTCATATACCCCACCAAGCTGATGAGCCATCGAATGCACATAGCCTAATGACGCGTTAGAAAATGCCATCCCCGCAAGGTACTCGGCATACTGCATCGCATCACGAGCTTCAATATCAGAACCATCGATAACGGCTGTTTCTAAATGAAGCGCAATCAGTTCAATAGCTTTGATGGCTACCGCGTCAGTCACTGGTGTCGCGGCAGTTGAAACATAAGCTTCCACAGCGTGAGTTAATGCATCCATTCCTGTGGCCGCAGTTAAAAAGGCAGGCATCGCAACCATAAGTTCTGAGTCATTCACCGCAATGATTGGCGTCAGATGCTTATCAACGACAGGGTATTTAGTTTCATCGGCTTCGTTAGTGACAATGGCAAATACCGTCATTTCTGAAGCGGTGCCCGCTGTCGTATTCACGGTCACTAGCGGTAACTGAGGCTTAGCGGCGGTATGCACACCTTTTGAGTAGTCACGAATATGGCCACCATTTGAAGCCACTAAGGCGATACCTTTTGCACAGTCATGAGAAGAACCACCACCAAAGGAAATAACGAAATCACAAGATTGCGCTTTAAGTTGAGCGAGACCATCTTCCATATTTTTTTCAGTTGGATTTGGTTTTACTTCATCAAAAATCGAGTAATCAATATCATTTAATGACAACTCGTTGGTTAAATGTTCAATCAACTTAATATCAACCAGAACTTTGTCTGTCACGATCAGTGCTTTTTTAAAATCACGAGATTTCAGTTCAGCACCCAATCCTTTTATTGCACCTTTACCCATTAAAGACATTGGAGGCATATAAAATGTATTGCTCATCGTTGTTTCCTCATAAGTATTAAACTAACTGGTGCTTATGCTAAGTTGTTTACTTCTACTTGATAATTCCATCATTTATCAAAATACTATTACCTATAAGTTAACAATGACCATGGCCTGCATAGGCCCTTCTATAGAGAAAAGCATGATGAAATGGCAAGGTATTGATGAGTTTGTACATGTAGCTGAAGCTATGAGCTTTACTCAAGCCGCTAAAAAAATGCAGGTATCAACGGCGCAAGTTAGTCGCCAAGTGACACTTTTAGAAGAAAGACTAAATGTAAAATTACTTTATAGAACAACGAGAAAAGTATCGCTCACTGAAGAAGGGGAGCTTTATTATCAACACTGTAGAAACATTCTAAATCATCTAGATGAAGCGGAACTGTCAATAACCAATCGTCAAAGTAACCCAAAAGGAAGAATCAAGCTGACAGCACCGGTAACCTATGGTGAATACAAAGTGCTGCCATTAATCAACGATTTTGTCTGCCTTTATCCAGAGATTGAAGTGTCGGCTAACCTCACCAATCAACAAGTCGACTTAGTAGAAGAAGGCTATGATCTTGCCATTCGACTCGGGTCTCTAAGCGATTCAAGTTTAATGGCTAAAAAGCTCTCAACTCGATCTCTCTACGTTTGCGCTTCACCCGAGTACATCAATACTCACGGACAACCACAAAATATCGTCGATTTAGCGGCTCATAATTGTTTGGTAGGCACACTTGATCATTGGCACTTTAACGAAAACGGTATGCAGAAAAATTATCGAGTATCAGGTCGCCTACACTATAACAGTGGCTTTGCACTTGCCGATGCTGCGCTCAAATCACAAGGGATCGTGCAACTGCCCGATTATTATGTTCAAAAACACTTAGATGATGGCTCACTAGTGGAGTTACTTGGAGAGTATCGTCTAGCCGATGAAGGTATTTGGGCGCTCTACCCTTTTAATCGCCAGCTATCACCAAAAATCCGCTTACTGGTCGATTATTTAGCAGAGCATTTAAATGAGGACTAATACGGTTGAGCCTTAAGGCATTACTGTGTAATTAAAAGGAAATGATGCATGCACTGCCATCGCTTGCTCTACGTTGATTAACGTAAACCCCTGCTGCGGGACTTCCATTAATATTTTGAAGCCATAACGGCGCTGAACAAAAGGGTGATTGAGGAGGGGAAACTCTCGACTGTTCTTAAATCGCAACTCAGCCACTTTAATGATCTCTTTCGCGCTAGTGACATTAATACCATCACCTTGCGTTGAAGATAAACGATCATGTGATGATTGCCATTGACCAACCGACGAGCAGCCACAATTGTCGATAACGTAATACCACTCACCCTCTATCAACCTAGCCAAGTCAACAGTGTTAGTATTATGGTCATTGGTGAGTGTAGTTATCTCTTTTGTCGCACTCAAAAAGTTTCCCCTTTATCTGCATCGATCTCAGCACAAGCAAACGAGTCGCTGACTAAGAGATCAAACATCAATCCAGCAGGCGATCAATAACTGGCCACCGACACGAATCGGCGGGCCAAGTCGGCGTGAAGAGAAATTTTCGCGGCGCAGCAATCTTTCCACCGCGATCGG
The DNA here is from genome assembly GCF_000222565.1 of Vibrio sp. N418. Lineage (NCBI taxonomy): Bacteria > Pseudomonadati > Pseudomonadota > Gammaproteobacteria > Vibrionales > Vibrionaceae > Vibrio > Vibrio sp. N418. The sequence goes on along the minus strand of NZ_AFWD01000047.1, from coordinate 10,450 downwards.
AGAAACACTCACTAACGCTCTGGCACCATGTGATTTCGCCACTTCTAGGGTTTTGCGCAGCAAAATAACCGTAGATTCAGCCGAAAACTGAGTGCTGGTTTGCTGCCATTTGTTCTCACAGTCAAAACTGGTAAAGCGTGACAGCTCCCAAACATCATCACACTCAGGTGCTTCCATACCATTCAATAACTCAGGGAAAACATCTTTTAAAAGGTAGGGTTGCGAAGTCGGTAATAGCCGTGCACAGCCAACCACAGATTCTTGTTCGCGCGCGATCACATAAAGAGTTTCATCGGTATCAAATTGATCTTTTTCTAGCCGTTCGATATCAGAACCATAGCCCTCAATAACATCCCATTTAAGGTTGTCGATGAAGACCTCATATCGATAGTTATAGAGAGCTAGCTTAGTCGCCTCATTGAGTTCAAGAGCCGTGCCAGTAATGTAATGCATACTACCTCAGAGTCTAATTTCCTATAGGGATAAGGTAGTGGGATATACAATAAAAACTAGCTCTCAAAAGTACTAGCTTGACGACTATTGATAGGCTTGAGCCAAATAACTCAGAACCGTATTTTGCCAATTCAAACTCTCTAGTGATGCTTTAATCTGAGCAAAGTTCGCCTCATTCGATAGGTCATCACCATATGACGTTTGCAGGATGAAGTTAGCAAAAGGTTCGCCCTCAAAGCTCAATTGGCCACCACGAAAAGACCAATCAAAGCCAACGGAAATGGCCGGTTTGGTGTCACTCACCCACTCGGCATAACCATTTAATGGCGCGACACTGCCGCTATGTAAACTGGTCGGATCATCATAGAGCCCAGCATCGAGTAACGTTAAACTCGAACGCTCAAACGCTGAGCATTCAAGGCGAAATATATTGCCTTCCACTCGAGAGAGTGAGTTATCCAAAACTTTTAGAATCAAGATGAAAGTTCCTCTTAATATTCAATCACAATTAGTGCAGGATAGCGTTTAGAATTCGATAAAACATGGAGACACTTTACTACTGAATAAAAATAAACCCATAGGTTATCTTTGATCTTCATCAGCACCATTCTTAATCAACAGCTCACAAATGAAGCTATTTATAAGGATAGTAAATCGAAAAAATGGTCATAAATTACAATATCGCATTGATTGAAGACTATATTCAGCAGCTGACTTCCTGCCAGTCACAAGAAGATCTCACCGTTACTCTTAGCAAATCAGCCCAAGCGCTTGGCTTCGATAACTTTGCCTATGGCATTAGGGTCAAGCACCCTATTACCTCACCAAAAATTGAGATGGTTAGCTCTTACTCAAAACAGTGGAACAGTATTTATCAAGAGCAAGGATTGGCGCTGCAAGATCCTATTGTCCGTATGGGGCTACGGAGCTCACACTATATCAATTGGCAAAGTCTCACCGATGATAAACTCGAATTTTGGCAGCAAGCTCGCGCTCATGGTGTCTATCGCGGTTGGTCAAAACCAACACATTTACCGGAAGGCAGCGCGTCTCTGCTCTCGTTTTCGCGGGGGATGGAAGTGATTAGCCATGCTGAAATGATGAGCAAAACACCTTATTTGCTATGGCTGACTAGTGTGGCCGATCAGGGATTCCAAAAATTTATGACGGTGCCAAAATTGCTCACTCAAGTGAGCGAATTAACACCAAGAGAAACGGAAATATTGAAATGGAGTGCCGACGGTAAAACCGTCCAAGAAATAGGCATGATTTTGGGACTAGCTGAGAGTACGGTGACTTTTCACATTAATAACGCGACCAAAAAGCTCAACACGTCCAATAAAACCGCCACCGTCGTGAAGGCGGTATTATATGGACTGATTTAATGTTGCGACTTATGGCTGGAATCTGAAGCCAATAATTTGGGACGTAAAATCCCCCGTAGAACGGTAGAAGTAAAGGAAACAACGACAGGATATATACGCCTAGAAGCAAACGAATAAAGGCGGATTAATAATTGAGATAACTCTTGATTAGCTAGCCATAAAATAAAAGGCAATACCGGGCACGCTCATGCTCGATACTGCCTTTTTGTAGAATAGGCTTACTCTACGGTCACCGCTTTAGCCAGATTGCGCGGCTGATCGACATCAGTACCTTTAATCAAAGCAACATAGTATGAAAGCAACTGCATTGGAATGGTGTAGTAAATTGGCGCTGTAATCTCACTAACATGCGGCATGGTGATGATCTTCATCGTATCATCCGCTTCAAAGCCTGCCTCTTGATCTGCAAATACGTACAGCAGACCACCACGCGCACGCACTTCTTCGATATTCGATTTCAGTTTTTCAAGCAGTTCATTACTTGGTGCGACCACAACAACCGGCATATCAGCATCAATTAGCGCCAATGGGCCATGTTTGAGCTCACCGGCAGCGTAAGCTTCCGCATGAATATAAGAGATCTCTTTTAATTTCAGCGACGCTTCCACCGCAATTGGGTAGAACTCACCACGGCCTAAAAACAGCGTATGGTGTTTGTCGGCAAAATCTTCGGCTAATGCTTCAATCTCTTTTTCAAAAGATAAAGCTTGGTTGATCTGATTTGGTAGCGCATGCAACGCTTCGACAATCTCTTTCTCGCGCGCTTTATCAATACGACCTTGTTGTTTGGCCAATGCCGTTACCAGCATCAGTAATGCGGCAAGTTGAGTGGTAAACGCTTTGGTTGATGCAACACCAATCTCAACGCCTGCGCGAGTCATAAAAGCAAAATCCGATTCACGCACTAACGATGAACCCGCCACATTACAAATCGTCATTGCCGCCATGTAGCCTTTTTCTTTAGCCAAGCGCAGCGCCGCTAACGTATCAGCCGTTTCACCAGATTGAGACAAGGTGATCAACAAACTATTAGGACGGGTAACGAACTTGCGGTAACGAAATTCCGAGGCGATCTCGACATCACAACTCACACCGGCAATATCTTCAAACCAATAACGAGCCACCATGCCAGCATTGTAAGACGTACCACAAGCGACAATTTGGACATGCTCTACTTTGCTAAGAATCTCTTTGGCATTCACACCAATCGCATCGGTTACGACTGAATCCGCAGTCACGCGCCCTTCCATGGTATTAATTAACGCGGTTGGCTGCTCATAAACTTCTTTTTGCATGAAGTGGCGATACTGACCTTTGTCACCAGCATCGTGCTCTGCTTTTGATTCAGCAACTTCACGTTCAACACGCTCACCAGAACTATCAAACACCGTCACTTCACGACGAGTAATCTCCGCGACATCGCCCTCTTCTAGGTACATAAAGCGACGTGTTACGTTGAGTAAAGCCAACTGATCAGACGCTAAGAAATTCTCTCCTACCCCAAAGCCGATCACAATTGGACTACCGGAACGGGCAACCACAACACGGCTAGGATCTTTACGATCCATTACCACAGTGCCGTAAGCACCTTGTAATTGCTTGGCGGTTTTTTGCAGCGCTTCAATCAGTGATTGGGTGCTGCGACGTTCCCATTCAACCAGATGGGCAATCACTTCAGTATCGGTCTGCGACTCAAACACATAACCACGCTCGCGTAACAAACTGCGCAATTCTTCGTGGTTTTCGATGATGCCATTATGCACCACGGTTATATCACCCGACTGATGTGGGTGCGCATTCACTTCTGATGGTTCACCATGCGTCGCCCAACGCGTATGCGCAATCCCTGTACCACCAATCACTTGAGCGGCATCCACTGCATCAGCCAACTCTTGCACTTTACCTAAACGACGAATACGGGTGAGATGCGCATCAGCATCGACAACAGCAATTCCCGCTGAGTCATAGCCACGATATTCTAAACGTCGAAGTCCTTCGACAAGAATTTCAGCCACATCGCGCTGTGCCACAGCACCTACGATTCCACACATAATTAACTCCAATTAATTCCAGAGGGCAGCAAACAAAGGCCCTGATGGGTGTTACGCTAAAATCACTTTTATGCCGCGTGATTCAATTAGCTGTTTATCGTCTGAGGACAGATCTTTATTGGTTACCAAGATGTCTATCACATCCCAGCTCAGTTCTAAATTGGGGATCTTGCGGCCGATCTTTTCCGATTCAACCATCACAATCACTTCTCGCGAGACCTCTGCCATCACCTTGCTTAAGCCAACCAATTCATTAAAGGTGGTTGTGCCACGCTCAAGATCAACGCCATCCGCACCAATGAATAACTGATCAAAATCGTACGATCGCAATACCGTTTCAGCGACTTGGCCTTGAAATGATTCAGAATGAGCATCCCACGTTCCGCCGGTCATCAATAAATGCGGCTCACTTTCCAACTCATTCAGCGCATTAGCAACGTTGAGTGAATTGGTCATCACCACTAATCCACGTTTATCATTCAACTGCTGGATCAACGCGGTGGTTGTGCTGCCGCTATCGATCACAATGCGATTATGGTCGCGAATGAGTTTTGCCGCAGAGATTGCCAACTCCATCTTACGAATCGAAACTTTTTCGCCAATTTCATCACTCATCACTTCCGATGGCAGCGCTATCGCCCCACCATAACGGCGCAATAATTGACCATTTTTTTCTAACGAGGCTAAGTCCTTTCTAATGGTGACTTCTGAGGTTTCAAACTTTTGCGATAGTTCTTCAACACTCACTTCGCCTTTTTCATTTACCAGGTTAGAAATGGCATGTCTTCTGAGTTGTGTGTTTCGTTTCGACATTTTATTTTCACGATTAAGTTTCGATTTGAAAGTTATTATAGTCAAGTCGAAACTTGTTCGTCCATTTATTTCGATCCAAAAAATTATTATTTAGCGATAAAACCTTGTCCTAAGACAACTCTTAAGCAGTGATATTGAAGTCATTCGGTGGTAGAATTCGCACCCGAAAAGAAAATAAATTACAGAAAAGAACGTTATTTTTTTGCAATGTTAAGCAGCTAAAGTGGCCTTAGTCACAAAAAATAGCCAAAAAACGGCGAAAAAACGGTCATAAAATGACTAAAAGTAACGAAAGACTTTCAGAACTGAAGTGGACACAAAGCGTACTACACTGATAGCTTGCAGGCACAAAATGCATCTAAATCAGCGACTACTTCAGACAAGCCGAATGTTCGATTGTAACCATCAACATTCATGCAATAACCGAAATTAAATTGTAACTATCTTATTTACCGGAGAGTATCTTCCATGAAAAAGACCAAAATCGTATGTACGATTGGCCCTAAAACTGAATCTGTAGAGAAGCTAACTGAACTTGTAAACGCAGGCATGAATGTAATGCGTCTTAACTTCTCTCACGGTAACTTCGCGGAGCATGAAGCTCGTATCGTGAACTTCCGTAAAGTAATGGAAGTAACTGGCAAGCAACTATCTATCCTTCTAGACACTAAAGGTCCAGAAATCCGCACTATCAAACTAGAAGGCGGCAACGACGTTGATCTAGTAGCGGGTCAAGAATTCACTTTCACGACTGACGCAACTGTTGTTGGTAACAAAGATATCGTAGCGGTAACTTACCTTGGTTTCGCAACTGACCTATCTGCTGGTAACACAATCCTAGTAGACGACGGTCTAATCGAAATGGAAGTTATCTCTACTACTGAAACTGAAGTTAAGTGTAAAGTTCTTAACAACGGCGCACTAGGCGAAAACAAAGGTGTAAACCTTCCTGGCGTTTCAGTTCAACTTCCAGCTCTATCTGAAAAAGATAAGAACGACCTTAAATTTGGTTGTGAGCAAGGCGTTGATTTCGTTGCTGCTTCTTTCATCCGTAAAGCATCTGACGTTCAAGAAATCCGTGAAGTTCTAACGGCTAACGGCGGCGAGAACATCCACATCATCTCTAAAATCGAAAACCAAGAAGGCGTTGATAACTTCGACGAAATCCTTGAGCTTTCTGACGGCATCATGGTTGCTCGTGGCGACCTAGGTGTTGAAATCCCAGCTGAAGAAGTAATCTTCGCTCAGAAGATGATGATCGAGAAATGTAACCGTGCACGTAAAGTTGTTATTACTGCAACTCAAATGCTTGATTCTATGATCAACAACCCACGTCCAACTCGTGCAGAAGCGGGTGACGTTGCGAACGCAATCATGGACGGTACTGACGCAGTAATGCTTTCTGGCGAAACGGCTAAAGGTAAGTACCCTGTTGAAGCAGTAACTATCATGGCTCAAATCGCGAACCGTACTGATGGTGCTCTTAAAGCAGAACTAGGTTCTCGTCTAGATAGCCCACGTCTACGTATCACTGAAGCAGTATGTAAAGGCGCAGTAGACACAGCTGAGAAACTAGCAGCACCTCTAATCGTTGTTGCGACTGAAGGCGGTAAATCTGCTCGTTCAGTACGTAAATACTTCCCAACTGCAAACATCCTTGCGCTGACAACTAACACTAAGACTGCTGCTCAGCTAGTTCTTACTAAAGGTGTTCGCCCTGTTGTTGTTGATTCAATCAGCAGTACTGATGAGTTCTACGTAAACGGTAAAGAAATCGCTCTACAATCTGGCCTAGGTAAGAAAGGCGACATCGTAGTAATGGTTTCTGGTGCACTAGTCGCTTCAGGCACAACTAACACTGCTTCTGTACACGTTCTATAATTAGACGCTGGCAGTAACAAGATTCGAAAGAGGGCTCCTGCCCTCTTTTTTTCGCTCATTTTCTGTCGTTTGAAATGGTTCATGACTCCTTCGAGCAAAAAAAAGAGCTGGCATCACGCCAACTCTCTTCATTTGAACATGATCAAATATCACTTCTCTAAACGATAAACCACATCCACTTGGTCGCGAATAACCAAGGTGGAATCTTGGTAACCATTTGATTCGGCTTTCATATCCATACTCATCGCTCGCATCAGCACTGGCTGAGGATTACGCGCGTTGTAATTAATTTGCCACACCGAACCGAGTTCGCGATCAAAGCCTGCCGCTAAAGAACCGGCTTTGCTTTGCGCGTCTTTAATTGCCGCTAAACGAGCTTGTTGTAGATATTTCGCTTCATCTTTTACTTTAAGACTGATGTTGTTTACTTGGTTGATACCTGAGCTCAACGCAATATCTAAGTAGCTATTGAGGTTCTCAAGTTGATCAACCGTGACCGTAATCGTTCGGCTCGCGCGATAACCCACTAACTCTGGTTGACCATTTTTAGGGTAAGTATATTGAGGGGCCAGGTATAGATTGGTGCTGGTGATGCTATCTGCGGCAACACCTTTTGCTTTTAGCGCGGTTAAAAATGTGGCGACCGCTTTATCAACACTCTGCTTAGCCTGTTCTGCCGTCATAGTGGTTTCCACCACTTTTACCGAAAACTCAGCCATATCTGGCTTAGCGACGACTTCGCCATAACCTGTGGTTGAAAGATGAGGAAAATCCAATCCGTTTGCCGACACCGCAAAACTTACGCTAGCCGCTAAGGCCGCCATTACTAACGCTACCTTTTTCATGTCTATCACCTTATGAATATCGTTGATCAATACATCATAAGTTAAATCTGTCTGTTCGCCAGTCATGGAAGGACAAACTGACAATAATTTAACCTACGATTGTAATGATTTAGCTTGGTAATATTTCATGAGCATGTTCAATAATCGCCTGTGACAATAGTTTTAGAACTCCCGTTTCTAGCTGCCAGTGATGCCAGTAAATTCGGTGGGAAAGAATAAAATCAGGGGTAATATTAATCAGACTCCCGCAGGCTAGTTCATCCTCGATCTGCAGCTTGGGAATCAAACAGTAGGCAACACCGCTTAACGCTAGCTTCACGAAGGCTTCAGAGCTACGCACGGTATGTTTAAGCACACTGCCCTTAGGTAAGTTAAAGTGCTGGTGGATAAAACGATCATTCATATCATCGTGATGGTCAAAGGCAACGGTTGGCGCATTTTGCAATGACTCTCGATTCACCCCTTGAGCAAAATATTGCTGATAAAACTCAGGGCTAGCCACACACAAATAATCCACCCGACCAAGGTAATCGGCATCACAACCAGCAATTGATTGTGACTCTAAGCTAATCGCCCCCGCCACTTCTCCACTGCGCAATTTGTCTAGGGTTCGGCCTTCATCGTCGACAATTAGATTCAACGCAATCCGCTTTTGCTTGAGGATGCTGGTAAGACTCGGTAGCAACCAAGTCGCTAGGCTATCAGCGTTAGTGGCAAGTGAGACCTCCAGAGGCTTGCTCGTCGCCTCATTCATTAGCTCGGGGATAAACTCGCTTTCCAGCAAGCGCACTCGGCCATAGAGCCCAAGCAACTTTTTACCGATCGGTGTCGGGCGCGGCGGCAGTTCACGGATCAAAGCGGGTTGGGCAAGGAACTTTTCTAACTGCTTAATACGTTGGGAGATGGCCGATTGTGAAACATAAAGCGACTCAGCCGCTCGTTCAAAACTGCCTAGCTGCACAATTGCCTCAAGTGCTTCGACCCATTTATAGTCCAATCCGCGCATGTTCCTGCCTCCTAATTCCATCTCAAATTCTACTTGAGACCCATCATAAGCATTACTTATGTTGAATTAAAATCATTAAATATACTTATTTACGTACACCGCTTATCTTGCTCGCATTAACGACAAATAACCGGAGAGAAGATTGTGAATTTATGGGTATTACTGCAAGGATTTGGACTAGGAGCAACGATGATCATTCCGATCGGTGCGCAGAATGCTTATGTTCTCAATCAGGGTATCAAGCGCCAGCATCACCTAACCACGGCGATTACTTGTAGCCTGCTTGATGCGTTATTTATCTCCCTTGGTATCTTTGGTGGTGGCGCACTTATTTCCAAAAGTGAGTGGTTACTTACATCCGTAACACTTGGTGGTATTGCCTTTCTGACAGTTTATGGCTGTTTATCATTAAAAAGTGCTTTCCGAGATCCGGCAAAGCAAGAGCACGCAGGCCACGTCTTAGCGCGCGGTCGCCGTACCGTGATTTTGGGTGCGTTAGCTGTCACAGTATTAAACCCGCACCTCTATTTAGATACGGTTGTCATTTTGGGCTCTATCGGCGGGCAATTTGAAGGGCAAGATCGCATTTCATTCGCGATTGGTACCATCATGGCTTCTTTTGTGTGGTTCTATTCACTATCACTCGGTGCGGCCAAGTTAGGTCCTACGTTATCAAAACCGAAAGTGAAAAAAGGCATCGATATAATGGTTGCCGCCATGATGTTCTTTATCGCCTCACTTCTGGCCAAGCAACTGATCATTCAATACTGGTAATTAGCTTATATTTAGTGATTAAACATAGATGAAAAAAAAAGCGAAGCCAAGGCTTCGCTTTTTCTGAAATTCGCATTACAAAGAGTAATTACGCTTCCACTTTGTTGAGGTGTACATCCATTTGCGGAAATGGAATCTCGATGCCGTTCGCATCTAACGCCTCTTTGATTGCTTGGTTTGAATCAAAGTAAACATCCCAGTAATCTGCAGTCTTACACCAAGGGCGGACAACAAAGTTTACTGAAGAATCTGCCAGCGCCACAACACCAATGGTGATGTCGTGATCTTTCAGAATACGCTCGTCTTTTTCTAGCGCTTCTTGGATCACTTTCTTGGTCAGTTTAAGATCTGAGCTGTAAGAAACACCAATCGTTAAATCAACACGGCGTGTATCATGACGAGAGTAGTTGGTAATTGGCGAACCAATCACACCTGAGTTTGGTACAACAACCATTTTGTTGTCTGGTGTTTTTAGTACAGTTTGGAAAATTTGAATGGCTTCAACACTACCTGCAACACCACCAACTTCAACATAATCGCCTGATTTGAATGGACGGAAACCAACAATCAATACGCCAGCTGCAAAGTTAGAAAGTGACCCTTGCAGAGCAAGACCAATCGCTAAGCCTGCCGCACCGATGACAGCAACCACTGAAGCAGTTTGGACGCCAATACGGCTTAGTGCAGCAATAAGAACAATCACAAACAATGTGTAACGCACGATGCCATGGATAAATTCAACAACCGCTTTATCCATTTTTTTCTTATCAAGCATCTTAGCAACACTGTTCGCGACCATTTTCGCCACGATGTTACCAATAAATAGAATCAGTACCGCTGAAATAATGTTTACACCGTACTGAATCAAAAGATCCGAATTGCTGTTTAGCCAAGTTTCAGCTTTCGCCAGACTGTCAACCAATGGAGTTTGAACACCCATAGACTCACCTGCCATATTAATTTCCTCTCAAATATATGCGACTAAATAGTCATGCTACTTATAAAAATAACGACAATATCCCTATCGATTTACTGAACGAACGCCAGTTTGTCGGCAAGATAGCCCAGTTTATGCGTTTAGCAAAGTAAAGATTGTGCAAAGATAATCAAAACAAAGGGTTATCAACATTCGTCAATTGAGACCCGTTAAAGCCTACGCATTAGATTTACATTTCGCCACATTTTTTTATCAAAACTAAAACCTGTCTTAGTTTGATGACATAAAAAAACCCGCTCAATGAG
>NZ_AFWD01000048.1:0-9366 GCF_000222565.1 Vibrio sp. N418 | reverse complement strand
GCTTCAGCTGGCAAGCTGGTACGTACTATCGCTGCTATCCGCGATCAAAAAGAAGAAGCTGCGGCGTAAGCCTTGCTTTTTTTACTGGTTGCAAAATAAACTTATTGTTGACTTAAAAGAGAATTGTTATGTCTATTACTAACGAGCAAATCCTAGACGCAGTTGCAGAAATGTCTGTAATGCAAGTTGTTGAACTAATTGAAGCAATGGAAGAAAAATTCGGTGTTACTGCAGCTGCTGCTGTAGTTGCTGGTGGTGCTGCTACTGAAGCTGCTGCTGAGCAAACTGAATTCGACGTAATCCTAACTGCTGCTGGCGCTAACAAAGTACAAGTTATCAAAGCTGTACGTGGCGCAACTGGTCTAGGCCTTAAAGAAGCTAAAGCTCTTGTAGACGGCGCACCTGCTGCTCTTAAAGAAGGCGTAGAAAAAGCTGAAGCTGAAGCTCTTAAAGCACAGCTAGAAGAAGCTGGCGCTTCTGTTGAAATCAAGTAATTATTACTTAATTTCATAGCCGCAAGGCTAATGGCTGGTGGTTTATTAACCACCGGCCTTTTTGCGCTGTAGGGTCTAGGTGAATTTTCCCGCTGTTTAAGCACCTTTATCCGAGCAAAACTCATGATGTTCATCGAATCACATGAGACTACAGTAAACAGTTGTTAGTCACTGTCCCACCCGTCAGGCGGACAGTTTGGGTCACTTATCAGCGAGCTGAGGAACCCCATGGTTTACTCTTATACCGAGAAAAAGCGCATCCGTAAGGACTTTGGTACTCGTCCACAAGTTTTGGACATTCCATACCTGCTATCGATCCAGCTCGATTCGTTCGAAAAATTTATCGAACAGGATCCTGAGGGGCAATACGGTCTTGAGGCTGCTTTCCGTTCTGTTTTTCCAATTCAGAGCTACAACGGCAATTCCGAGCTGCAATACGTTAGCTACCGTCTTGGTGAGCCAGTTTTTGATGTTAAAGAATGTCAAATCCGCGGTGTTACTTACTCAAAGCCACTACGCGTAAAACTACGCCTTGTGATCTTTGATCGAGACGCGCCAGCAGGTACTGTAAAAGACATTAAAGAACAAGAAGTCTACATGGGCGAAATTCCGCTTATGACAGACAACGGTACCTTCGTAATTAACGGTACCGAGAGGGTTATCGTATCCCAGCTGCACAGAAGCCCAGGCGTTTTCTTCGACAGCGATAAGGGTAAGACCCACTCATCAGGCAAAGTTCTATACAACGCACGTATCATTCCTTACCGTGGCTCATGGTTAGACTTTGAGTTCGATCCTAAGGACAACCTGTACGTACGTATCGACCGTCGTCGTAAGCTACCTGCATCAATTATTTTGCGTGCACTTGGTAAGACTACCGAAGAGATCCTAGATCTATTCTTCGAGAAAGTTAACTTCCAAGTGAAAGATCAAACTCTACTAATGGAGTTGATCCCAGAGCGTCTACGTGGTGAGACTGCTTCGTTTGATATTGAAGCAAACGGCAAAGTATATATTGAGCAAGGTCGTCGTGTAACTGCGCGTCATATCCGTCAACTTGAAAAAGAAGGCGTTGACCACATCGAAGTACCAGTTGAGTACATCGTTGGTAAAGTTGCATCGAAAGATTACGTTAATGAAGCGACTGGCGAAGTTATCGTTTCTGCTAACCAAGAGATCAGTCTTGAAGCATTAGCGAACCTTTCTCAAGCTGGCCACAAAGCGCTAGAAGTTCTATTTACGAACGATCTAGACCACGGTGCCTTCATGTCAGAAACTGTACGCGTCGACAGCACTGTTGATCGTATTTCTGCACTGGTAGAAATCTACCGCATGATGCGCCCTGGCGAGCCGCCAACGAAAGAAGCTGCTGAATCATTGTTCGAAAGCCTGTTCTTCTCTGAAGAGCGTTACGACCTATCAACTGTTGGCCGCATGAAGTTCAACAGCTCAATTGGTCGTGCAGATGCAGACGAGCAAGGTACGCTAGATGAGCTAGATATCATCGAAGTGATGAAGAAGCTGATCTCGATCCGTAACGGTAAAGGCGAAGTGGACGATATCGACCACCTTGGCAACCGTCGTATCCGTTCAGTTGGCGAAATGGCTGAGAACCAATTCCGCGTTGGTCTTGTACGTGTTGAACGTGCAGTGAAAGAGCGCCTAAGCCTTGGTGACCTTGATGCAATCATGCCTCAAGATCTAATCAACGCTAAGCCTATTTCAGCAGCGGTTAAAGAATTCTTTGGCTCTTCACAGCTTTCACAGTTTATGGACCAAAACAACCCGTTGTCAGAAGTTACGCACAAACGTCGTATCTCTGCATTGGGTCCTGGCGGTCTAACGCGTGAACGCGCTGGCTTTGAAGTACGTGACGTTCACGTAACTCACTACGGTCGTCTATGTCCGATCGAAACGCCAGAAGGTCCAAACATCGGTTTGATCAACTCACTATCTGCGTTTGCACGTTGTAACGAGTACGGTTTCCTAGAGACTCCATACCGTCGTGTAGTAGATGGTGTTGTAACTGACGAAGTTGATTACCTATCTGCAATCGAAGAAGGTCAATACGTTATCGCTCAGGCGAACACGAAGTTGACTGAAGAAGGTACATTTGATGATGAGCTAATCACTGCTCGTCAGAAAGGTGAATCTGGTCTTCACCCTCGTGAACACGCTCAGTACATGGACGTTGCAACGAACCAGGTAGTATCAATCGCTGCATCGCTTATCCCGTTCCTAGAACACGATGATGCGAACCGTGCCTTGATGGGCGCGAACATGCAACGTCAGGCAGTTCCAACTCTACGTGCTGATAAGCCGCTAGTTGGTACTGGTATTGAACGTAACATCGCAGTTGACTCAGGTGTAACTGTTGTTGCGAAACGTGGTGGTTCTGTTCAGTCTGTAGATGCTTCTCGTATCGTTGTTAAAGTGAACGAAGAAGAATTGATTCCTGGCGAAGCTGGTATCGATATCTACAACCTAACTAAATACACTCGTTCTAACCAAAACACGTGTATCAACCAACGTCCATGTGTAATGCCTGGCGAACCGGTTGCTCGTGGCGACGTTCTTGCTGATGGTCCTTCAACAGACCTTGGTGAACTAGCACTTGGTCAGAACATGCGTATCGCGTTCATGCCTTGGAACGGTTACAACTTCGAAGACTCGATCTTAGTATCTGAGCGCGTAGTTCAAGAAGACCGCTTCACGACAATCCACATCCAAGAACTATCTTGTGTGGCGCGTGACACGAAACTGGGTTCTGAAGAGATCACTGCGGATATTCCAAACGTAGGTGAATCTGCTCTGTCTAAACTAGACGAGTCAGGTATCGTTTACATTGGTGCTGAAGTTAAGGGTGGCGACATCCTAGTTGGTAAAGTAACGCCTAAAGGCGAAACTCAGCTAACGCCTGAAGAGAAGCTACTACGTGCTATCTTCGGTGAAAAAGCATCAGATGTTAAAGATACATCACTGCGTGTACCAAACTCAGTTTCAGGTACTATCATCGATGTTCAAGTTTTCACTCGCGATGGCGTAGAGAAAGACAAGCGTGCGCTTGAAATTGAACAGATGCAGTTGAAAGAAGCGAAGAAAGACCTTACTGAAGAGTTCCAAATTCTTGAAGGCGGTCTACTAGCGCGTGTTCGTTCTGTATTGATCGAAGGTGGCTACTCTGAAGCGAAACTAGACACGACTGATCGTAAGAAGTGGCTAGAGCTAACGCTTGAAGATGATGCTCTACAGACTCAGCTTGAGCAACTAGCAGAGCAGTATGACGAGCTACGTGCAGACTTCGATAAGAAGTTTGAAACTAAGCGTCGTAAGATCACACAAGGTGATGATCTAGCTCCTGGCGTACTGAAGATCGTTAAGGTTTACCTTGCGGTTAAACGTCGCATTCAGCCTGGTGATAAGATGGCAGGCCGTCACGGTAACAAGGGTGTAATCTCTAAGATCAACCCTGTTGAAGACATGCCATACGATGAAAACGGTCAACCGGTAGACATCGTACTTAACCCGCTGGGTGTACCTTCGCGTATGAACATCGGTCAGATCCTAGAAGTTCACTTAGGTCTGGCAGCGAAAGGTATCGGTGAGAAAATCAACAAGATGGTGAAAGAGCAGCAAGAGCTAGCGAAATTCCGCGAATTCCTGCAAAAAGTTTACGACCTAGGCGATACTCGTCAGACTGTAGACATTGCTTCTCTATCTGATGCTGAAGTGCGTACATTGATCGGCAACCTACGTGGTGGTCTACCAATCGCAACGCCAGTATTTGATGGTGCACCTGAATCATCAATCAAAGCTCTTCTAGAGCTAGCAGACCTACCAACATCTGGTCAGCTTAAATTGTTTGATGGTCGTACTGGTGATTCGTTTGAGCGTCCTGTAACTGTTGGTTACATGTACATGCTGAAACTAAACCACCTTGTTGACGACAAGATGCACGCTCGTTCAACTGGTTCGTACAGCCTAGTAACTCAGCAACCACTTGGTGGTAAAGCTCAGTTCGGTGGTCAGCGTTTCGGTGAGATGGAAGTATGGGCACTAGAAGCATACGGTGCTGCTTACACGCTTCAAGAAATGCTAACCGTTAAGTCAGATGACGTTAACGGCCGTACTAAGATGTACAAAAACATCGTAGACGGTAACCACAGCATGGAACCTGGCATGCCAGAATCGTTCAACGTATTGTTGAAAGAGATTCGCTCGCTAGGTATCAACATCGAGCTAGAAGACGAAGAGTAATCACTTATTCCCCTGAGCGTGAGCTCAGGGAAATTAAGCGATTATCGGTAAAAAGGTGCTCACTTTTGCAGGTGGGCTCCTTTTAACTCCTTACAGGAGCTGATTGTGAAAGACTTATTAAACTTTCTAAAAGCGCAGCATAAGACCGAAGAATTTGATGCAATCAAAATCGGTCTATCTTCACCAGACATGATCCGTTCATGGTCTTTTGGTGAAGTTAAAAAACCTGAAACGATTAACTACCGTACGTTCAAACCTGAACGTGATGGTTTGTTCTGTGCGCGTATTTTTGGCCCAGTAAAAGACTACGAATGTCTTTGTGGCAAATACAAGCGCCTGAAGCACCGTGGTGTAATCTGTGAGAAGTGTGGCGTTGAAGTTACACAAACTAAAGTTCGTCGTGACCGTATGGGCCACATCGAGCTAGCTTCACCAGTTGCTCACATCTGGTTCCTAAAATCACTACCGTCTCGCATCGGTCTACTAATGGATATCCCACTACGTGATATCGAACGTGTTCTTTACTTCGAAATGTACGTTGTAACTGAGCCGGGTATGACTGATCTAGAAAAATCTCAGATGCTTACTGAAGAAGAGTATCTGGATCGTCTAGAAGAGTGGGGCGATGAGTTCACGGCTAAAATGGGTGCAGAGGCTATCAAGGACCTTCTAGGTTCTATGGACATGCACGCAGAAGTTGAACAAATGCGCGAAGAGTTAGAAACCACTAACTCAGAAACTAAGCGTAAGAAGCTGACTAAGCGTCTGAAACTGGTTGAAGCGTTCATTACTTCGGGTAACAACCCTGAGTGGATGATCCTAACTGTACTTCCAGTTCTTCCGCCAGATCTACGTCCTCTAGTACCACTAGATGGCGGTCGTTTTGCGACTTCAGATCTGAACGACCTTTACCGTCGTGTGATCAACCGTAACAACCGTTTGAAGCGTCTTCTAGAGCTAGCGGCTCCAGACATCATCGTACGTAACGAAAAACGTATGCTGCAAGAGTCTGTTGATGCCCTTCTAGATAACGGTCGTCGCGGTCGTGCGATCACAGGTTCTAACAAGCGTCCTCTGAAATCTCTTGCTGATATGATCAAGGGTAAACAAGGTCGTTTCCGTCAGAACCTTCTAGGTAAACGTGTAGACTACTCTGGCCGTTCTGTAATCACAGTAGGTCCATACCTTCGTCTACACCAGTGTGGTCTTCCTAAGAAGATGGCACTTGAGCTATTTAAGCCGTTTATCTACAGCAAGCTAGAGACTCGTGGTCTTGCGACTACAATCAAAGCTGCTAAGAAAATGGTAGAGCGCGAAGAAGCAGTCGTTTGGGATATCCTAGACGAAGTGATCCGTGAACACCCAGTACTATTGAACCGTGCACCAACACTTCACCGTCTTGGTATCCAGGCGTTCGAACCAGTACTAATCGAAGGTAAAGCGATTCAGCTACACCCACTAGTGTGTGCGGCATACAACGCGGACTTCGATGGTGACCAAATGGCGGTTCACGTGCCTCTAACTCTAGAAGCACAGCTTGAAGCTCGTACTCTGATGATGTCGACGAACAACATTCTGTCGCCAGCGTCAGGTGATCCGATCATCGTACCTTCTCAGGACGTTGTATTGGGTCTGTACTACATGACACGTGACAAGATCAACGTGAAAGGTGAAGGCATGTACCTTGCTGGCCCTGAAGAGGCTGAGAAGGCATACCGCACTAAGAACGCTGAACTACACGCACGCGTTAAAGTACGTATTACTGAAACTGTTGTTGATGAAGACGGTAACAGCACAACTGAAACGAAGATGGTTGATACAACTGTCGGTCGTGCAATGTTGTGGCAAATCGTTCCAGCAGGTCTACCGTACAGCATCGTTAACCAAAAGCTAGGTAAGAAGCAAATCTCTAACCTACTTAACGAGTGTTACCGTAAGCTTGGTCTAAAAGACACAGTAGTATTTGCTGACCAAATCATGTACACCGGTTTTGCTTATGCAGCACTATCTGGCGTATCTGTTGGTATCAACGACATGGTTGTGCCAGATGCGAAGTACACTGAAATTTCAGCAGCAGAAGAAGAAGTTCGCGAAATTCAAGAACAGTACCAATCTGGTCTTGTAACTGCGGGCGAACGATACAACAAAGTTATCGATATCTGGGCATCAACGAACGACCGCGTAGCGAAAGCTATGATGGAAAACTTGTCTTACGAAACTGTGACTAACCGTGACGGTGAAGAAGAGCAACAAGAATCGTTCAACAGCATCTACATGATGGCCGACTCGGGCGCACGTGGTTCTGCAGCTCAGATTCGTCAGCTTGCTGGTATGCGTGGTCTGATGGCTCGTCCAGATGGTTCGATCATCGAAACGCCGATCACTGCAAACTTTAAAGAAGGTCTAAACGTCCTTCAGTACTTTATCTCAACGCACGGTGCTCGTAAGGGTCTTGCGGATACAGCACTGAAAACAGCAAACTCGGGTTACCTAACTCGTCGTCTAGTAGACGTTGCTCAAGACGTTGTAGTTACTGAACATGACTGTGGCACTGTTGAAGGTGTTGACATGATGCCTCATATCGAAGGTGGTGACGTTAAAGTTCCACTGGCTGAGCTGGCTCTAGGTCGTGTTGTAGCGGAAGATGTTCTTAAACCAGGTTCTGAAGATGTTCTAATTCCACGTAACACTCTAATTGATGAGAAGTGGTGTCAGATCATGGAAGAGAACTCTGTAGACAGCATGAAAGTACGCTCTGTCGTTACTTGTGATGCTGACTTCGGTTGTTGTGCACAGTGTTACGGTCGTGACCTAGCACGTGGTCACCTAGTAAACCAAGGTGAAGCAGTTGGTGTTATCGCTGCTCAGTCTATCGGTGAACCAGGTACACAGCTAACGATGCGTACGTTCCACATCGGTGGTGCGGCATCTACTGCAGCAGCAGAGAACAGCATCCAAGCGAAGAACACAGGTTCGGTTAAGCTTCACAACGCTAAGTTTGTAATCAACAAAGCTGGCAAGCTTGTAATCACTTCTCGTGCATCTGAAATGACCATCATTGATGAGTTCGGTCGTACGAAAGAGAAACACAAACTGCCATACGGTTCGATTCTAAGCAAAGCGGACAACGATGCGGTAACAGCTGGCGACGTAGTTGCTAACTGGGAAGCGCACACCATGCCAATCATCACTGAAGTGGCAGGTCGCATCCAATTCGTTGACATGATCGACGGTGTAACAGTTTCTCGCCAAACAGATGACCTAACGGGTCTATCTTCAAGCGAAGTAACTGATCCGGCTGCTCGCCCAGCTGCAGGTAAAGATATGCGTCCAGCTATCAAACTTGTAGATGAGCAAGGTAACGATGTAATGATCCCTGGTACTGATATGCCAGCTCACTACTTCCTACCTGGTAAAGCGATCGTTAACATCGAAGATGGCGCAGAAGTTGGCATTGGTGACACACTATCTCGTATCCCTCAAAAATCGAGCGGAAACAAAGATATCACCGGTGGTCTACCACGCGTAGCAGACCTATTCGAAGCTCGTAAGCCTAAAGAGCCTGCGATCCTAGCTGAGCACACTGGTGCAGTAAGCTTTGGTAAAGAAACGAAAGGTAAGCGTCGTCTAGTGATCACTCGCGACAGCGGTGAAGTTTACGAAGAGATGATTCCTAAGCATCGCCAATTGAACGTGTTCGAAGGCGAGAAAGTGGAACGTGGTGATGTTATTGCAGATGGTCCAGAGACCCCGCATGACATTCTACGTCTACGTGGTATCCACGCAGTAACTCAGTACATCGCTAACGAAGTACAAGAAGTTTACCGTCTACAAGGCGTTAAGATTAACGATAAGCACATTGAGACTATCGTTCGTCAAATGCTACGTAAGTGTACTATTACACACGCGGGTGACTCTGAGTTCCTACCTGGCGAGCAAGTTGAATATCACAATGTTAAGATTGCTAACCGTAATCTAGAAGCTGAAGGCAAAGAGCCTGCACGTTTTGAACGTGACCTTCTAGGTATCACTAAAGCATCTCTAGCAACTGAGTCGTTCATCTCTGCGGCATCGTTCCAGGAGACAACTCGCGTACTAACAGAAGCTGCGGTTTCTGGTAAGCGTGATGAGCTACGTGGTCTGAAAGAAAACGTAATCGTGGGTCGTCTGATCCCAGCGGGTACTGGTTTCGCATACCACCAAGAGCGTCAAGCTAAGCGCGCTGAAGAGCAAGAAGGTCCATCTGCTGAACAAGCAACAGATAACCTAGCAGCACTTCTAAACGCTGGCTTCTCTTCTGAAGATTAATCTTCGAGACGAGCAATAGCTTAAGAAAAAAGGCACCTTCGGGTGCCTTTTTTGTTTTTGAAGAATTGAGAAGCGAGAAGCGAGAAGCGAGATCGGTGGGGAGGATATTCAATTAAGCGGTGACTCATCACCAAGACGAAAGGAAATTAGATCCCCAACTCGCTCGTGCCTCACTCTTGAGGATGACGACCTGCTTTGCCAGCAATTACGTGAAATAAAGCTCAGGATATTACCGTCGAACCTTTGGTCATTCCCTAGACTGACGAAGGAAGGCGTCGGGAATCTATGGCTGCGACAATGACGATAT
>NZ_AFWD01000049.1:0-1460 GCF_000222565.1 Vibrio sp. N418 | reverse complement strand
TTATGTTTTAGCACAACTTACTGAATTACTTGGCAAAGAACTGGGATGCAGACCTAGATTTCTGAACCAAGTCACAAGCTCGAACTCACTTGACCGGCAGATGCGTCAAACCAGAAACGAGCAAGCCCACTTCCCTGATAATGAGGCAACTCGATCAAGCCTCAACAAGCACCCTTTCTTAGCAACAACAGCGCAGAACAATGGTGATTTGCCGAGGCTACTGCCAAGGTTATTGGCTGATTGGGAAATATGCCTAAAGCGACTTTGAGCCAGAGAAACAAGACGACCAAACCACCTGAAAACTTGAATGAAGCAACCCGCGAACCTCGGCATGTTTTACGGGCTGAGAGATTTAAAAACTGAGCGACAATAGTGATTTGCTGAGTCTACTCCCAACGAATAGCGAAAGGGGCAAAGAACGACTCAAAGGCATTTAAGCCATTGAAATTCCATTAAAACATAACGCCGCGTTAAGTGGTGAGCAACGCAGACCCCCCTACCTAAACCATTGTGACATAAATACTAAAACCAAAGTAAGCCGAAAACGCCATGCGTTGGGAATCCGTCTTAAACGCTTTGTTATGTGGTGAAGCCATCTATGCAAATTTTCTCAACCAACGCAGGTCTATGAATCAGCTGACCGCCACTTCCGTGATAAGTTTCTGCTCTGAGGTGGATTAGCTGACCACACAATCTACAGGAAAAATAGTTATTTACGATATCGCCCCAATACTTACCATTAGAAAATCTCGAAAAAGGCTCACCAAAAGCACCGTACCCTAGGTATTTAAGAGTTTTAGATTCGACGTTTCTTCTAACAAGGTGAATTGCTTCAACCAAATCATTCGGGTTGCTGATTTCTAATTTAATCTGTTTGCAGTTATCACAACTCATATCTCATCCCGTTTAACCACATAACGCCGCATTAAGTGGTGAACAACGCGACCACCCAAGCCTAAACCTTGCCACTTTTAGCACTAAAGCTGACCTAAGCTGAAATTGCCAAGCGTTGAGAATCCGTCTTAAATGCTTTGTTATGTAAATTCAGCCACATAAGCCAAAGTTACCACGAAAAACCAAGCCTGTACGACCGAAGAAATCGCCAAATCCAAAGAACCCAACAGTGTTCACGAATTTGCAGAGCCAGCAATGTTACAGACCAAGCTTCAACAAGCGAAAAATGGTGATGACCAGCGACCAAAAATGCTTTTGAATCTGGGAAATATAACGAAAGAAACCATCAGCAAGTGGGGACTTTCGTTAACCTTGCCCTTTCCCCACTTTGAGCCCGCAAAACTAACCACGAACCAGCACTGAAACTGAATGAGGAAACTCACTAACCTTGGCATGTTTTACGGCGAACTTGGCAAAGAATCGGGACAAAGAGAGCTGATTTTGACGAGGATGAAAACCGATGAGTGGAGAGAGCGAATAAATAGAATAATGCCTATTTTACCCGC
>NZ_AFWD01000050.1:0-5614 GCF_000222565.1 Vibrio sp. N418 | reverse complement strand
AAGAAAAGCCGCGGTTGCAGCCGCCATTGCGCGCGCCAAAGCACGTAAAGCAGAGCAAGCTGCTGCGCCTATTGAAGCGAATGACGCGAGCTCTGCACCACAAGCAGAAGCGAAAGCTGACATCACTGAAACGCCAAGCGCTGACGATGCGAAAAAGCCGCGGTTGCCGCTGCCATTGCGCGCGCCAAAGCACGCAAAGCACGCAAAGCACAACAAGAACAACAAAAACAATCTGAGGAGAAAGAGTAGTGGCCTTCTTTATTGCCAGCTCACCCCATGCGCACAGCCGCAGAAGCACTCCTGACTTAATGAAGTGGGTGGCTCTTTGTGCCCTGCCGGGTCTTATTGCTCAAACCTACTTTTTTGGCTGGGGAACACTGATTCAGTTAGTACTCGCTATTGTCATCGCCTTGAGCCTTGAAGCGGTGGTCATGCTGTTACGTAAGCGCTCACCAATGTCAGCACTGCGTGACAATAGCGCACTGGTCACAGCATGGTTACTTGCGGTGGCAATTCCGCCTCTTTCACCATGGTGGATCATCGCGATTGGTCTTGTTTTTGCTATTGTGATTGCCAAGCAACTTTATGGTGGTATTGGACAAAACCCATTTAATCCGGCCATGATTGCCTATGTGGTTCTGTTAATCTCATTTCCATTACAAATGACCAGTTGGATTTCACCAATTGAACTGCAAAGCACATCGATCAGTTCAGCAGATGCGTTCTCTCTGATCTTTACCGGTTACGACGTTGAAGGTTTATCACTGCAACAGATCCGTACCGGCATTGATGGCATGACGATGGCGACCCCGTTAGACAGCTTTAAAACCGCACTGATGGCAGGAAGCACCGCAAGTGAAGCGATGGCTCAACCGCAATTTAGCGCGTTCGCAGGTATTGGCTGGCAATGGGTCAACCTTGCCTACTTGATTGGCGGTATCGCTATGATCAAGCTGCGCGTGATCAACTGGCAGATACCTGTAAGCTTTTTAGCCAGTTTATTGGTCATCAGTAGCCTATTCATGCTGCTTACGCCCGATCAAACCGCGTCGCCCCTGGTTCACTTATTCTCTGGTGCAACGATGTTGGGCGCATTCTTCATTGCAACCGATCCGGTTTCCGCTTCAACGACAGTAAAAGGGCGACTCATTTTTGGTGCGTTTATTGGCGCAATGGTATTCATTATCCGCACTTGGGGTGGTTTCCCTGATGGCGTCGCATTTGCAGTATTACTTGCCAATATGTGTGTGCCACTGATCGATTACTACACCAAACCTCGCACTTATGGCCATTAAGGATCCCAAATGTTAAACGCAATTCGTAAAAACGGGGTAACACTGGCCATCTTTGCTTGTGCATCGACCGGATTAGTCGCACTAACTCAGTATTTGACCAAAGACCAGATTCAATTGCAGGAACAAAAACAACTGCTCTCAGTATTGAATCAAGTCATTCCTGAGCAATTACATGACAATAGCTTGTATCAAGCGTGCACCTTAGTTGAAGACTCCGCTCTTGGTACCACTCAAGCAATGCCAGCTTATATTGCCACTTTAAACGGTGAGCCAAGTGCGATTGCGCTTGAGGCTATTGCGCCTGATGGTTATAACGGCGCGATCAAAGTGATTGTTGCGGTACAACAAGATGGCACCATACTCGGCACACGCGTTTTATCACATCAAGAAACCCCAGGGTTAGGTGATAAAATTGATCTACGGGTCAGCGATTGGATTTTGGGTTTTACCGGTAAAACG
The DNA here is from genome assembly GCF_000222565.1 of Vibrio sp. N418. Taxonomy (NCBI): domain Bacteria; kingdom Pseudomonadati; phylum Pseudomonadota; class Gammaproteobacteria; order Vibrionales; family Vibrionaceae; genus Vibrio; species Vibrio sp. N418. Next base: position 3,860 of record NZ_AFWD01000050.1, on the reverse strand, counting down.
GTTACCGCAGACAACCAATCAAGTTGGCATGTACGCAAAGATGGCGGCCAATTTGATCAATTTACTGGCGCAACCATCACACCTCGTGCGGTCGTCAAATCAGTAAAACGTACCGTTGATTACATCAACCAAAATCGTCAACAGTTACTGGCTCAACCACGTAATTGTGGAGGAGAAAATAATGGCTGATAACAAAAAGCTGTTTAAAGATGGCATGTGGGACAACAACCCGGCACTAGTACAACTACTCGGTCTGTGTCCTCTCTTGGCGGTTTCATCAACCATTACCAATGCGCTTGGCCTTGGGATTGCCACCTTACTGGTTCTGGTGGGTTCAAATGTCACGGTTTCACTAGTACGTGATTATGTGCCAAAAGAAGTGCGTATTCCGGTGTTTGTCATGATCATTGCCGCACTGGTAACGTGTGTGCAGTTACTGATGAACGCTTACGCTTATGGTCTCTACCTTTCTTTGGGTATCTTCATCCCATTGATCGTAACAAACTGTATTATCATTGGCCGAGCGGAAGCGTTCGCTTCAAAAAATGATCCAATCCCAGCGGCTTTAGACGGTTTGTGGATGGGCCTTGGCATGACGAGTGTACTGGTTGTTCTTGGCGCAATGCGCGAAATCATTGGTAACGGGACTCTATTTGATGGGGCTGATTTGCTGCTTGGTGAATGGGCTAAAGCATTGCGTATCGAAGTGTTCCATTTCGATAGCAGCTTCTTATTAGCACTACTTCCACCAGGCGCGTTTATTGGCGTCGGTCTGTTAATCGCGTTAAAGAACGTGATTGATAAAAAGCTCGCAGAACGCCAACCAAAACAAGATAAACCAAACATTGAACGAGCACGAGTAACCAACTAACCACCCTCTAATAGCGGCCATCTCAACCATTATAAAAATAGAGATGTTAGCCTGATTGCTCATCCGTTGTAGGTGCAGCCCATTAACCGCTCCCTACAACGGAAACACAGCGATCGATACACGGGAAGTAGCATAAACATGAACAACACTAAACGCGTTGAGATTCTTAAACGTCTTAGGGACAACAACCCAAATCCGCAAACCGAGCTCAATTGGAGTTCACCTTTTGAGCTGTTAATTGCCGTCTTACTTTCTGCACAAGCAACCGATGTCAGTGTCAATAAAGCCACCGACAAACTGTATCCCGTCGCCAACACACCAAAATCGATTCTCGACTTAGGCGTTGATGGGGTTAAGCACTACATTAAAACCATCGGTTTATTCAACTCAAAAGCTGAAAATGTGATTAAAACCTGTCGCATTTTATTAGAACAACATGGTGGTGAAGTGCCCGAAAATCGCGAGGCATTAGAAGCGCTACCTGGTGTTGGACGTAAAACCGCTAACGTGGTGCTCAATACTGCTTTCGGTTGGCCAACCATTGCCGTAGACACTCATATTTATCGCGTCTCTAATCGTACCAAATTTGCCATGGGCAAAAATGTGGATCAGGTTGAAGAAAAGCTGCTAAAAGTGGTACCCAAAGAATTCAAGCTTGATGTGCACCATTGGCTTATCTTGCATGGCCGTTACACCTGCGTGGCACGTAAACCACGCTGTGGCAGTTGCATCATCGAAGATTTATGCGAATACAAAGAAAAAACAGACGTATAAGAAGGCAGCCACAGGGCTGCTTTTTTGCACTAGAAACAAAAACCTTGAGCGCTAAATCATGGCCAAATAAAGAAAACTTCGTGGTAATATTTAAGCAGAATTATACTAGGAGCAAATTATGTCAAACGGACGCATTCTACACACCATGCTGCGTGTCGGCGATTTAGATAAATCTATCGAGTTCTACACTAACGTAATGGGCATGCAGCTATTACGCAAAAATGACAACACTGAGTACCAATACACCCTTGCCTTCCTCGGCTACGGTGACGAGTCTCAGGGCGCGGTGATTGAACTGACTTACAACTGGGGCACCAGTGAATACGATTTAGGTAACGCGTTTGGTCACATCGCTATTGGTGTCGATGATATCTATGCTACCTGCGATACCATCAAAGCGGCAGGCGGCAACATCACTCGTGAAGCTGGCCCTGTAAAAGGCGGAAGCACTCATATCGCTTTCGTAAAAGATCCTGATGGCTACATGATTGAGTTAATTCAAAACTCTCAAGCATCTGCAGGTTTAGAAGGCTAATCGACGACGAAATGATGTCGTGATAGAGAAAGATAAAGGGCAGCTCAGGCTGCTCTTTTTATTTGCTTTACATGATAATGATTATCACTTACCATTAATTTATCTTGAGGTATGCTGAACAGAATAAAGGTTGAAAGATGGAGATTTCAGACTGGGAGAAACACACTTTACTTGCTGATATGGCGCTGCAAGAACATGATCATCTGCGCTCTATTTTGCATTATCAACAAGCACTGACTGCCAGTGAAGATATCAGCCTTGCTGAGCATATTGATGTCGAAGACCGCTTACTCATTTCTGTGGTTTCATGCCATAACCTAGCTAACTTTTGGCGCGTGATGGGTGATGCCAAATACGAATTAAAATACCTTAAGCTTGCCTCAGAAAAAGTACTGACCTTAGTACCTCAATGCCCGAATAGCGGCTGCGATGCCTTTGTCGATTCGATGGGTTGCTGCAAAAAAGCGCTCGTCGCATTTATGAAGCGCCACCCTAACCCCAATATTGCCCGTTTGGTGCAAAATATTGATAGCGCAACCAATTGCAATCTGATTGCAAAATTCCGCCTACATTAATCTGCTCGAAACAAGATTCCCCCAATAAGTGTTGTAACTTCACCATACAGCACCAACAAAAAACCAGCCTATTGGCTGGTTTTTCCTCTATCGCGATCTCTAATTCGGTTATACCTGTGTTCGCCCCAACGAGATAACGACGCGACGGTTTTTATCTTTACCAATTGGTGACGAATTATCGGCGACAGGGCGACGTTTACCATAACCTTGTACTTGGATGCGATCTTCCGGTAAACCGATAGATTCAAAATAAGTGCGTAGCACATCGGCACGTTGCTCAGATAATGCTTGGCTCTCACTCTTGCTGTCTTCCGAGTCAGTATAGGTTGAGACCAGCACCAAATCGATATCTTGGTTGTAGCGAATATATTCCGCAATTTGCGCTAAGCGCTTTTGCGAGGCTTTGTTCAACTGCACACTTGAACGATCATAATGCAAAATAGTGAAGGCGATATCTTCAAAGCTATAAGGCAATAAATTGGCAATACAGTCACTAAAGACATTGTAAGATTGCTGGAATAGCACCGACGACAACGCCACTTCCACACGCTGATCACGGCTTTGCCACTCTTGGTAGCTAAACGTTGGGGAACGACCTTTTTCTAATTCGCTCAGAATACTCCACGCCGTTTGCCCCCCGACGTAACCATCAAATTGTTTAAAGAAGCGAATATTGGTCATGCGATCAGCGCTATCACCAGGGCGCCATGCTGGCGGCATCGAGACCAAAGAGACATCACGTGTCTCCCCCATCGGGCGCTTCATTTTCAATTCAAAATCGAGGTTTATTTTTTTACTGGCATGAGAAGAGAACACCGCATCGCCATAATTAGGGATCGGATGAACAAGTTGGCACTCAAGTGGTGTATTCGCCACCATTTGCCACTTGGATTGTCCTGGTGTTGCGCCATAGGCTTTATCCATTGCCCAACTGCTTGAGCTAAAGGTAGCGATGGATAATGCAAGACTGGTGACAATGCGCATTTTCATGACGTTATGGTTCTCTTTATTGTATTCATTAGCGGCACGGCGTTGCCTCTTATCAAGAGTGACCGTATCCATTTCTTTGATCAAGCAAAATTCCCGCCAACTTTTCTTGTTTCAA
>NZ_AFWD01000051.1:0-127094 GCF_000222565.1 Vibrio sp. N418 | reverse complement strand
AGATCATCTCGTGCTAATTCAAGTAACGCGAGTAATTGGTAGGAACAGTTTTCATCAGCGAAATAGTAATCAAATTCTGCCCGCTGCATTTCCCAAAGGTGAAGCAGCACTCGCTCTACTTCTGCTTCATTTAATTTCAGACGATATTCCCAAATATCGCGAGATTCGATGTCGTTGTACTCGCGAACCTTACGATAATAAGGCATGACAGTAAATCGACCGGGATAGCTGCCAATCAGCCCTTTAAGGGCATATAAAGCTGCGTTGTCGTCAGTTTCTGGTTCGGCAGCAAAGTTAATCGCAAACGCAACCAGCTCCTTATGACGAGTTTGGTCTTTGGCATCAATTCTTAATAGGGTGTGGCCAAACATCGAAGAGGGGTTGTTCATAAAGGCGGTCGGGAAAACCAAGGTTAACCCTTCTGGGTCGAGTACCTCACGCCATGTTTCTAACTCAGGACAGTTGAGATCCGCTTGTTCGCCTTTTTGGTTTTGCAGCCAAGTATAGCGCGCAGGGTACTGACAGCGAGTTTGCTCGGCTATCGAAGTATCCGCATTATAAAGCGCGTCGATGGTGGCTTGTAACTCACTTTGCGGTGAGCGATAGCCATCTTGGGCGAGGTAAAATTCGTCGTTATCCACCGTACTTTTATGGCTAGAAAGTGTTGCTGGTAAATAATGGCCTAGTTTTAACCAATACGGATCTTGGGCAAGCTGTTCGACGTTAAGGCTATTGGCTGAAAACGCCAGTGAGGATGCACATAATCCACATCCCGTGAGTAGTGCTTTAGATAATACAGAATAGTTCATTCAAATCCGTAGAAAGGTCATTGTGTAGATGGCTAAATACTCTCGAGACAAAAGTACTTAACGATAGACACGGTCATATAAATATGACCAGAGCCTCGTGATGAAGAGGCTGATATAAAAAAGTGCCCTAAAGAGGGCACTTTAATCACGAACTTAGTTCGAAATTAGATTGCGTAACCCGCTAGAGTTGCGTCAGCTGCAACTAGCGTGTTTAGGTTAGCAAATACTTCTTGAGAAGTTACGTTTTCAGATTTGAATACTTCTGCGAAGTTCTCTTGAGCTAGCTCGTTGAAAGCTGCTTTGTCAGAAGCTTGAACGCCCCATACTTCAGAAAGTGTTGCTAGAGTTTCGCCTTCACCTTTAGCGATATCACGAGCAAGGTTGTCCATGTTACCGTCGATGAAAAGAGCTAGCTTCTCAGAAGAAGAAATAGTGCCGTTACCGTCACAACCTAGAGTACCAAAAGTGATACCGAAAGTTTGGTTACCAGATGTACCGTTAGTCGTCGCACCTAGAATTTTAAATACTTTGCCTGACTTACCGTCAAAAACCATAGTACCTAGACCACAACCGATGTCTGCATCAGCCATTGCAACATTAGAAAGAGGTAGTGTTGCAGCTAGAGCCGCCACTGCTAGTAGCTTTTTCATAAAATATCCTTAATCGTTATCGCTTTACCAACGTCACTCGTTAGTTTTTGGAATTGATAATACAAATTATCAACCGCAGCAAATTAAATGAAATTGGTTTCATTTTCAATGATTGTTACAAAATAAAAGTGACCAAAACCTCAAAATGCTAGCTATCTCAACACTTGACGCTAATCCATTGATAAACAGGATATTTGCTACTATGGCGTCATAACTAAAAATTAGTACTTGCTAAACTTTACATTTCAGCACATATTCATCGGAGTAGTATAAATTTCATTTTTTAAGTTAAAATAGGCAACTAAGTTGTTATCCACTGTCCTCGGTGGGTGCAGAGCCAATTAACATAGTGTGGAGATACAAGTGTGATTAGTGTTTTCCTTGTAGATGATCACGAGCTGGTTCGCACAGGGATACGACGTATTATTGAAGACGTCCGTGGAATGAACGTAGCAGGGGAAGCTGAAAGCGGTGAAGAGGCAGTAAAATGGTGTCGTAATAACCATTCTGATGTCGTATTGATGGATATGAATATGCCGGGTATTGGTGGCTTAGAAGCAACCAAAAAGATCCTGCGTTTTAATCCAGATGTAAAAATTATCGTTTTGACTGTTCATACGGAAAATCCGTTTCCAACGAAAGTGATGCAAGCTGGTGCTGCTGGTTATTTAACCAAAGGTGCTGGTCCTGATGAAATGGTCAATGCAATTCGAGTGGTGAATAGCGGTCAACGCTATATTTCACCAGAAATCGCTCAACAGATGGCGTTAAGCCAATTTTCTCCAGCATCGGAAAACCCATTTGCCGATTTGTCTGAGCGCGAATTACAAATCATGATGATGATTACCAAAGGGCAAAAAGTGACTGACATTTCAGAGCAGTTAAGCCTAAGCCCAAAAACCGTCAATAGTTACCGCTATCGACTGTTTGCCAAATTGAATATTAGCGGTGATGTCGAATTGACCCACCTTGCTATTCGCCATGGAATGCTAGACACCGAGACATTGTAGTGAGTTCCCCTTTCGACTCGGTCTCTTTCCTAAAGACAGTGACTAACCAACCCGGTGTTTATCGAATGTATAACGCCGAGTTGGTGGTTATTTATGTCGGCAAAGCCAAAGATCTCAAAAAACGCCTGTCGAGCTATTTTCGTAAAACGATTGATAGTGAGAAAACGCGCGCGCTGGTCAGCCATATCTTTAAAATCGATGTCACAGTAACCCATACTGAGACAGAAGCGCTGATCCTTGAACACAATTACATCAAGCAGTATTTGCCTAAGTACAATGTGTTACTGCGTGATGACAAATCCTACCCATATATTTTCATTAGTGCTCACAAGCATCCGCGCTTATCGATGCACCGTGGAGCAAAAAAGAAAAAAGGTGAGTATTTCGGCCCTTATCCCGATTCCGGGGCGGTGCGAGAAACCGTGCACTTGATTCAGAAAATATTCCCAGTACGTCAGTGTGAAGATACAGTTTATAGCAATCGAACTCGCCCTTGCTTGATGTATCAAATTGGCCGTTGTGCCGGTCCTTGTGTAAGCACCATTATCTCTGATGACGATTATGCTGAGTTGGTGGACTATGTGCGGTTGTTTTTGCAGGGTAAAGACAAGCAAGTTCTGGAAACCTTAATCGGTAAAATGGAACAGGCCAGCCAAGCCCTCAAATTTGAACAAGCGGCTAAATTTCGCGATCAAATTCAAGCCATTCGTCGCGTACAAGAGCAACAATTTGTCTCCGATGATTCCATGGATGACATGGATGTGCTCGGTTTTGCCCAAGAGAGTGGCATCGCCTGTATTCATATTTTGATGATTCGCCAAGGTAAGGTGTTGGGTAGCCGTAGTCATTTTCCTAAGATCCCTAGCAATACCAGCCAGCAAGAAGTTTTTTACAGTTTCCTTAGCCAGTATTATCTTAGCCATAATGAAGCTCGGACTGTTCCGACTCGTATCATTTTGAATCAGGGGTTACTTGAGGATGTCGCGCCACTCCAAGAGGCCTTATCAACTATCTCAGGGCGGAAAGTGCAATTTCATGCCAATCCTACAGGGATACGAGCCCGCTATTTGAAATTGTCCAACACCAATGCGTTGACCGCATTGACCAGTAAGATAAACCATAAGATGACTATCTCTCAGCGTTTTAAAGAACTGAGGGATCTGCTTGGGCTTGAGTCTATCCAGCGTATGGAGTGTTTTGATATTTCACACACCATGGGGGAGAGCACGATCGCTTCTTGTGTGGTGTTTAATCAAGAAGGCCCTGTGAAGCAGGAATATCGTCGTTACAATATTACCGGGATAACGGGCGGCGATGATTATGCTGCGATGGGGCAGGCGTTAGAACGTCGCTATTCAAAGCAACTTGATATTGAGAAGATTCCAGATGTGGTGTTTATCGATGGTGGCAAAGGGCAGTTAAATCGTGCTTATGAAATCATCAGTCAACACTGGCAAGATTGGCCGAAGCGGCCAAGGTTGATTGGTATCGCAAAAGGAGTGACACGTAAACCGGGCTTAGAAACGTTAATCACCACCGATGGTGAAGAGTCTCATCTTCCGAGCGATGCCCCCGCGCTACACTTAATGCAACATATTCGTGACGAAAGTCATAATCACGCCATTGCTGGTCATCGCGCCAAGCGTGGAAAAACCAGACGTACCAGTGCCTTAGAAGGCATAGAAGGAATTGGTCCTAAACGTCGTCAAGCTTTACTCAAATATATGGGTGGATTACAGGAGTTGAAACGAGCCAGTGCTGAAGAAATAGCCAAAGTACCAGGCATAAGTCATTCTTTAGCAGAAAACATTTATCAAGCATTGAAACAATAACAAAAATCCAGCACCATATGAGCCTGTTTTTAGGCAGTAAACAGCGCTATACGCAAACGATAAGAGCCAATAAATATGCGTTTCAACATTCCTAACATTCTTTCTCTATTACGACTGTTCTTAATTCCAGTTTTTGTCGTAGTGTTTTATCTTCCTTATAGCTGGGCGCCATTCGCGGCCGCTATGGTTTTCTGGGTGGCTGGTTTTACCGATTGGTTAGATGGTATGTTGGCGCGCAAGTTGGGCCAAACCTCGCGTTTTGGTGCATTTATTGACCCAGTGGCTGATAAAGTATTAGTCGCGACCGCCCTGATATTGATTACAGAACACTATCATAATATTTGGATTACCATCCCTGCAGTAACCATGATTGGCCGCGAAATTATTATTTCAGCGCTACGCGAGTGGATGGCTGAAATTGGCAAACGAGCGAGTGTCGCGGTTTCTTGGGTTGGTAAATTTAAGACGGTTGCACAGATGTTTGCTCTATGGGTCTTGATTTGGCGTTATGATGACTGGATGATTTGGCTGGGTTACGGCGCATTGTATATCGCGACATTCCTTACCTACTGGTCGATGGCTCAGTATCTGATGGCTGCTAAAGACGACTTGCTCGCTGAAGAGCATCAATGATCAATTTGAAAGCGAACTTAGGTTCGCTTTTTTTTAATCTCAAAAAGCATTTTTAGTAGTAAAGTCATTAGATTAGCGCTTTAAACTGATAGAAAAATAGCCAATTCACGCTTGTTTGGCTGTAATTTAGCCAAACGATTCAAAAAACAAAAAATAGTGTTGACTCATCTGTGCGAATCCGTAGAATGCATCCCGTACCCAAGAGGAACGCAGCAATGCAAAGCTCGAAGGAACACGAAGGCGCCTTGGCAGAGTGGCTATGCAGCGGATTGCAAATCCGTGGACCTCGGTTCGACTCCGGGAGGCGCCTCCATTCTCTCTTAGATTTTAATGCTAAGAAATGAGAATTTGCGACACTAGCTCAGTTGGTAGAGCGCAACCTTGCCAAGGTTGAGGTCATCGGTTCGAACCCGATGTGTCGCTCCAAATTATTAAGATAGCGATTAACCAACAATCGATATCAAGATGGTGTCTTACTTTTCAGTAAAGGCCTCACAAATTTAGATTTGTGTGCCCTGGTGGTGGAATTGGTAGACACAAGGGATTTAAAATCCCTCGGCGTTCGCGCTGTGCCGGTTCAAGTCCGGCCCGGGGCACCATCTAACCAGCTTATATAGCAAACAAATGCGACACTAGCTCAGTTGGTAGAGCGCAACCTTGCCAAGGTTGAGGTCATCGGTTCGAACCCGATGTGTCGCTCCAAAAAATGAAACCTCGACGTCATGTCGAGGTTTTTTTTTGCCTAAAATTTGCCGTGTTTCTTTGTGGCACCAAATCTCATTATTTTGTGTTCTCTATAAATATCAGCAATATTGATTGTTAATACGATTATTATTAGGTTTTGAGATGGCGAATAGCGCATTTTGCTATTCGATAAACATGAAACAGATACAGAAGAATTTGAATCACTCCGCAGGCTTGCAAGTGAGCCGATGCTATTCCATGAAATAAATACAAATCTTTGCCAGAATTGCATACCATTAGTGTGTTTGTTTGCATATGTCATTGCTACGATCTTATCTGCGCTTAAGCAGGTAAGTGGAAGATAGTATTTAAGGTTGATATGAAAGCACTGTGGTTATTTAGCCTGTTGTACGCGCTGTTGCTTTCGAGTGCAGTGAAAGCGGAATCGATAGCCAGCTATCCAGTCGGTTGGCAATTTTGGCCTATCGTAAAAGAGAGCATTCTTTACCCTGAGAACAGTGATCTTCCACTAGATACCACTTTGTTTGCTCAAGAAACATTCCGAGCCTATAGCTGGATAAATAATGGTGAAGGCACTTCCCTGACGATTCGAGTTCATCCTAGTAAGATCAAACAATATCTGAATCGAGGTCCTTATAGTGATGGACCAACAGTCGTCGCTATTTCTGAAGACCCTAGCATTATTTGGGTCACGGAGCACATTGGCTCGGAGCCAATATATGGTAGCTATAACCGCAAAGGGGAGGATATTAGTCATACACATCCAACATTAAAGTCGGATTACTGTACTAGCTGCCACACTTCGTACAAAGATATTTGTCACCATGGTGTTTGTTCTGTTTTTGGCAGCCGTCTTGAAAAATAGCCATTCTTTTGCCATTAGGATTAGCCGTTATGAGCACAGTATTTAAAAGATTGAGCATTAATCAAATGCTATTTATGTCCCATCTTTGCTTGGTGCTGTTGGTTATTGCTGGCTTAAGTATTACCCGCTATGAAAGCGAATGGCAGCGCCAAGTTGACTACTCTGCCGCCTTTGCTAATCAAGCATTGCAATCTCAAGTTCATTTCTTCTCAACGTCGGTTGCTGGTGTGAATTACGCCAATCTGACCATTCCATCAATTGTGGAGCATTTGGCTTCGGTGAATGATCTACAGTTCATTGAGGTTAAGGGCATGTCCGATTATTCGGCGCAAGAAGTTCACATTCGTTATCTTCCCGCTTATGGCAAAGTATGGCGAGCAAACGTTACGCCACAAGAGCTGCAATCATCCCGGGACCGTGTTGCAAGCCTGCAAGCTATGCTCAAAAGTGTTGAAACACACAATACGCTCAAAGTTCGTAAACTCAATTATCTGTTGCTTAATGCACGAGCGGAATACAGATCTTTGCTCAAGAGTTCGGATTTAGCACAGAGTGAAGTGATTGAATGGTCTAAACCGCTCGATACAAATCAGGGTTTCCTTTTAGATGAACAACGCTATTTACTTAATATCGAGATCCCATTACGTAATCAGAATGGCGGTTATATTTGGGCGGTATTTGATGCTAGTAAACTTGCGGCAATCAAAAAAAACATTATTCGTGAAATCGGCTTTGAGGCGATTGTGGCTCTGCTGTTGGTGATCTGTATTGCGTACTGGGTGACGTATTTTATTGTTGCTCCCCTTAAGAATCTTGCTGTGAGTATGAATAGCGGCGCGCGTTATAAGACCATGAAAGAGCTTGATGAACTTCATCGAGAAGACGAAATTGGTCAGTTGGCGCGAGCTTATAAAGGCTTGTTGATGAAGATCGATCAGCAGCTTGATTCATTACGCGCTAAATCAGATGCCGATTTGCTGACAGGTTTGGGTTCTCGTTATAAATACTCGCGCACCGCACTCCCTTATATTCAGCAAAATGTGTTACGTGGTAAGTATGTTGGGCTGCTGATTTGCGATATCGATAATTTTAAGGCCTATAACGATCTCTATGGCCACATGGCAGGCGACGACGCGCTAGCCAATGTCGCCGGTCAATTACAGCAGCGACTGACCAATGTTGATATGGCTTTTCGTTATGGGGGAGAGGAGTTCGTCATCCTTTGTGCTCGTCATGATCGAGAAGAACTGGAGCGAACCAGTGAATTATTGCGTCGTGCAGTGGAACAATTAGCGATCGATCACGTGGGTAACGGAGATTACGGTAAAGTCACGGTCTCGATTGGCGGGGCATTGGCGCAACGCGACTCCCTTCATCGCTGTGACGCAGGGTTTGAAGAACTGGTCGAATCGTTATTCTCAACAGCAGACAGAACCTTATACGAATGTAAGCGAGCAGGGCGTAATCGCGTCGCCTGGGCCAGTGTTTTCACGACGCAACTAGCCTTGTATGAGAAAGAATCTTCGCTGGTGTAAGCGGTAATTCTACTACGTTTAGAACGCACTTTTCTTTACCCTCCTAGCATTATAATCGATCGACTTCCCGTGCGAGGGAGGCGATTCAGCTATTTATTCATATTCTGTATTGTAATATCAAAGTTAATTTTCATTAATTTTTTGTATCAATCGACTTGAAGTCGCCTCGATTATCCCATATTGTGACGATGTGTCATAAATGACGAATCGTCATAATTTTAATTAATCACTTGAGTGAGTAGCTTGAGTTCATAGTTTAAGTTTACAGGTAGGTTCGGAGGTTAGATCGAACCGTGTTATAATGCGGAGGTCAGGGAGTACAAACAGAGACGGGCATCAATAATCATGTTTGGTTTTAGTTGTAAAAAGAAACAGCAAAAAGAAGGGCCGGGTTGTGTATTTGGTTTATCCAAAAAACAGCAGGCAATTGCGGATCGTGAGATTGAGCTAATATTATTAGCGAAATCTATGGTCCAAGAGCAAGGCTTTAGTAATCTCACCATGGATAAACTCACTGCGATGAGTCCTTATTCTAAAGGTACGATTTATAACCATTTTTGCAGCAAAGAAGATGTGATTATCGCATTGTGCATTCATTCGCTTAGAACAGAAGCGTTGATGTTTGTGCGTTCATCGGAATTTGGTGGTAATACACGAGAGCAAGTGATTGCTCTGCATGTTAGCTATCGAATTTATGCCCGCATGGAACCTGTACTTTCTACTTGCGCCATTATGGCGAAGAGCCCTTGGGTATTGGAGAAAGCGTCTCCAGCTAGAGTTCAGCAACTTAATGAACTTGAAGAACAAGTGATTAATTTTGCGGATGGTTTGATCAGCAGTGCGGTAGAAGCGGGTGATCTGAAGTTCTCTTCAGGTATTGGCTCTGACTCTATTGTTTTTGCGAATTGGGCCATTGCTTTTGGTTCAAACGCCTTAGCGCAGAACGCTTCGAATAGTCATTGTATTAGTCGATTACAAGACCCTTTTTCGGTATTACATAATGCCAATATGTTGCTCGATGGCCTGAACTGGCAGCCCCTTTCGACAGAATGGGATTATCGTAAAACATGGCAGCGTGTCGAAAAAGAGCTGTTTAAAGATGAGATTGAATACCTTGCTTCCGTTGGTCGTTAGTCAAGCCCATTAGGGCTTTTATAATCACCATCTGTGACGATTCGTCAAAAAATGACATGTGAAAGCCAGAGCATTGCGCTAAGTGAGTGAAATGCGTTTTTTTGGCAAAGCATTTATTTTGAAACCAGCCTTTGCTGGTTTTTAAATGAATATTTTTGACGAACCGTCACAAATGGAGAGTGTGATGAACGCACAGAGTTCAAACTCAACGACATGGTTTACTTGGCCGACAAGGTTTGCTTGGTGGGTCATTCTATTGACTAGCTTTGCCATCGTCGCTGCGACGATTGGTGCTAAAAATTTGTACTTTCGTGGGGATTACGAAATATTCTTTGATGGTCAAAATGAGCAACTATTGGCCTTTGATGAGATTCAAACAACATTCGCTAAATCCGACAATATTTCGATTGTTATCGCTCCACAAGATCAAACGATCTTTACTAAAACCAACCTTACGCTGATCCAGCAACTGACGATAGATGCGTGGCAAATTCCATATTCTAGTCGTGTGGATTCTTTAGCGAACTATCAACATACCGAAGCGCTGCAAGATGATTTGATCGTGGAGGATTTACTCTATGAAGACTACCCGTTAACCGCCGAGCGAATTCAACGAGCAGAAAAGATCGCACTTAATGAGCCCGCACTCGTTCACTCTATGATTTCGCAAAACGGTGATGTGTCGGTGATTAATGTCACGATACAAATGCCTGAAATGGATAAAACGGCCGAGTCGATTGAAGTGATGGCTTATGTCGATGCTCTGATTGCAAAATATCAACAGCTTTACCCTGATGTTCAATTTTATAAAGCAGGGGTGGTGGCGTTAAATAATGCCTTTATGGTCGCCGCGCAGCAAGATTCGACTACGCTTGTGCCAACGATGTTTGGTGTCATCTTGTTGTTTCTAGTATTGATGTTGCGCTCCATCTCCAGTGTTGTTGCCACCTTAATCATCATTATTGCTTCAGTGACGACCACGTTAGGTTTAACCGGCTGGGCAGGGATGTTTCTTAGCACTGCCACCGTAAATATTCCGACCTTAGTCATGACGCTTGCGGTCGCCGATTGTGTGCACGTGATCGCCACCATGCGCCAGCGTATGCAAAAAGGGGATTCAAAAGTTGACGCGATTACACACAGCGTAGAGATCAATGCACTGCCTATTTTCATCACCTCAATCACCACGGCTATCGGCTTTATGATGATGAATATGTCGGATTCGCCAGTACTGAGGGATTTTGGCAATGAAGCGGCGTTAGGGGTGATGATTGCGTGTTTGCTCTCAGTCACACTGCTGCCTGCATTACTTAAAGTTTTGCCGATACGAATTAAACCGTTGGCAAATGCTGAGCAGACAGAGTCGGGCTTTATGGCTTCACTTGCTAATCTGGTCGTAAAGCATCAAACCAAACTGTTACCGATTTCTGTTGCTGTGATTGCATTGGCTGCTGCCGCTGTTCCGTTGAACAAGGTGAACGATGACTCGGTGCGTTATTTCGACACCAGTAGCGAGTTCCGTCAAGCGGCTGACTTTATGGAGCAGCGCATCAGCGGTATGACCAATATCAGCATTGCGATTAAAACCGGTGAATCACAAGGCATTGCCGCGCCTGATTTTATCGCGACTTTAGGCGATTTCACCGATTGGTTGAGAGCACAGCCAGAAACCGACCATGTAGCCTCACTTGCCGACACTTATAAGCGTCTCAATAAAAATATGCATGGCGATGACAGCGCATATTATCAACTGCCTCAAGACCGAGAGTTAGCGGCGCAGTATCTCCTTTTGTATGAAATGTCATTGCCGTTCGGTTTGGACCTCAACAATCAAATCAACGTTGACAAGTCGTCGCTGAAACTGGTGTTGACGACGAAGAACTTAGGCAGTGTCGGTTTGGTCGATTTGGAAAATCGCATCTACCAATGGTTCACTCAGCATGCCCCGCAATATCAAGTGGTGGCATCGAGCCCTAACTTGATGTTTGCCCACATTGGCGAAACTAACATGACCAGTATGCTTTCCACCTTACCCATCACACTTATTTTGATCTCAGGCTTAATGATCTTTGCCTTACGATCGGTGCGATTGGGTGTGATCAGTCTAATGCCTAATATTGCCCCTGCAATTATTGGTTTTGGACTGTGGGCGCTCATTTCTGGTGAGATCAATCTTGGCTTATCGGTAGTGGTGACATTGACACTGGGTATTGTTGTGGATGATGCAGTGCATTTCTTATCGAAATATCAGCGTGCACGAAAGCAGGGGCAATCGGCTGAAGCGTCAGTTCGTTATGCCTTTCATACCGTAGGTCGTGCGTTGTGGATCACCACAGTGGTGTTGGTCGCCGGTTTCTCAGTACTGGCAATGTCATCATTCAGACTCAATGCCGATATGGGCATGCTCAGTGCCATCGTGATTTTTATCGCGCTGGTGGTCGACTTTATCTTCTTGCCAGCATTGTTGATGAAGTTCGATAAGGCGGATTATGCAGTGTCAGCATCGCCGTCAAAACAAGCCTCAGTAGTAACAGAACGTAATGCACAACCACTGAGCAGCACGCGTTAGAAATAAGGATATTTATGATGAGAATACATGTAGTAAAACAGTCATTTAGTATTACGACAGCACTTTTATTGGCTTTGGGTACGGGCTTGTTCAGTTCTGCCATGGTAAATGCTAGCCCTGAGCGAGGATTGGAAATTGCACAAGAGCGTAAAGCGCGCGATGAAGGGTGGGGAGATTCATTGGCGACGATGAATATGGTGTTAAAAAATGCCCAAGGTGAAAGCAGTAGCCGTGCAATGAGGCTCAAAAACCTAGAAGTTGCAGATGATGGTGATAAAGGGCTGACCATATTTGATGAGCCTCGTGACGTCAAAGGAACGGCATTTCTTAACCACTCACACATCGTTGATGCGGATGATCAGTGGCTCTATCTGCCGGCGCTAAAGCGAGTAAAACGTATTTCTTCACGCAATAAATCTGGGCCATTTATGGGCAGTGAGTTTTCCTTTGAAGATCTGAGCTCATTTGAGTTGGAGAAATATCGCTTTAATTACCTTGGGGATGAGCAATTAGATGGTCAAGCCACCTACAAGCTAGAGCAGGTGCCGACCGATAAAAATTCGGGCTATACCAAGCAGATCTCTTGGATCGATACCGAGCATTATCGCCCGTTAAAAATTGAATTTTATGACCGTCGTGGCGCGTTACTTAAAACCCTGACGTTTTCTGAGTACACGCTTTATCTCAATAAGTACTGGCGTGCTCATCGCATGGCGATGCTCAATCATCAATCGGGTAAAAGCACTGAACTTATTACCAGCGATCTCGCATTCCAAACAGGTCTAACAGATAAAGACTTTCAAAAGAACATTTTAAAGCGGGTTAAGTAGGAGCGCCGATGAGAGCAAGTATGACGATTGTTGGCAAGGCGATGGCCAGCTTTATTATCACCGCTGCAATGATGTTACCTGCACATGCCGTTGAATTTTTAGGCCAGACTAATCTTGAACATCGTCAGTATTTTGATCAGGGGTTGCAGGGACAGAACAAGGGGCAGAGTTCTTTGGTGTTGCAGCCAGAATGGTATTGGGATCTTTCAGAGGGAGAAGCCAGCTTTACCTTTGTGCCATTTTATCGCTATGACGAAATGGATACACAGCGCACTCATGGCGATATCCGTGAGGCGCTTTATTTAACCTATTGGGATGACTATGAATTGCGCGTCGGTATCGGCAAAGTGTTCTGGGGAGTCACCGAGTCTGCTCATTTGGTGGATGTGATCAATCAAACCGATGCAATTGAATCGGTCGATGGCGAAGACAAACTTGGTCAGCCAATGCTGCATCTAAGTGTCATAAAAGAGTGGGGTACCGTGGACGCCTTACTATTGCCCTATTTCCGTGAGCGCACTTTTGCTGGAGAAGAGGGACGTTTAAGGCCGTTAATACCGGTGTCGGATGAGGCGATTTATCAGTCATCACAAGAGCAGAAGCATATCGATTATGCGCTACGCTACAGTACGATGGTCGGGGATTGGGATTTTGGCTTGAGCTATTTTCAAGGCACTAATCGAGATCCTTATTACCGCTTTGATGGCAACACCTTGAATCCTTATTATGCCCAGTCAAAGCAAGCGGGTTTAGATATTCAAGGGATTGTTGGCGATTGGCTATGGAAGTTGGAAAGTATTTATCGTGACAGTGACGATCATCACCTCGGTGTTGTCGGTGGTTTTGAATATACTTGGGTTGGGGTGTTTGATTCTATTTGGGACATTGGTTTGATCAGTGAATACCTTTACGACAGCCGTGGTGACAATGCGCAAATGATCGGTCAGAACGACGTGTTTGTTGGGACAAGATTTGCGTTCAATGATGCGGCTGGAACCGAAGTGTTGATTGGTACGACGCAAGATCTCGACCATAGTGACGTGTACAGCGCCAAGCTTGAGGCATCCAGTCGTATCAACAACGCGCTTAAATGGCGCATTGATGCGTGGTTGTTTGAAAATGAAACACCAAGTGACTTACTTTACTTTTCCCGGCAAGACGATTTTATTGAGCTGTCTTTAGAGTACTATTTCTAGTCTTTAGTCGCTTATTTCAGCGGAAACTAATTTAGCGCTAAAAAATAAACCAAGGGAGCGGATCTAGCTCCCTTTTTCATTACTTTGTATGAGCTTCATGGTTAATTCTATGTAGACTTAACAGCTTAAGTAATTAGATTTGGTAACAAAAGGCGCACTTATGAATTCATTCCAATGGGATATCTGCTATGAAACCGGCATTGATGAAGTGGATGAACAACATCAATTTTTGGTTGAAATCATTAATCGTTATGGCGAATTAGTGGCAGAAAATACCATTGCGATGCAAGACATTCGCTCCATCTTGTTTGAGTTATCTCGTTATGCTGAATTCCACTTTCGTGAAGAAGAAGCGCTGATGAGAAATCAGGGTATTTATTCGCAACATCTAGAAAAGCACATCAAAGTACACCGCGCTTTTATGACGGAAATTATCGGCATGCAAGCCTTTGTCAGTGAGCAGAACAAGCAAGCTGCGGTATTATTGCTCAATTTTTTAATCCATTGGTTGGCTTACCATATTTTGGGTATCGATAAAAATATGTCGCGTCAGTTAGAAAAAATTGATCGCGGTGTGCCAGCTCGCAAAGCATATGAAGAAGAAGAAAAATCTCGCGATAGCAGTACTGAACCATTGCTTGCCGCTTTGACTGGACTCTTTGATCAAGTTTCACAACGTAATAAAGCGCTATTAGAGCTTAATCAAAACCTCGAAGATATGGTTGAAGATCGCACTAAGCAGCTACGTAAAGCCAACAAACAGTTAGAAGAGTTATCACTGACGGACTCACTAACTCAATTACCCAATCGTCGCAGCGCGATGCGTAATCTCAAACAGTTATGGCAGATTTCTCAGCAAAAATCCGAACCGTTAGTGGCGATTATGATTGATGTTGATCACTTCAAAGAGGTCAACGATAGCGCAGGGCATGACGCTGGAGATCTAGTCTTACAAGAAATTGCCACGTTATTACAGCACCATTTTCGCAATGACGACATTGTTTGTCGTTTAGGTGGCGATGAGTTTTTTGTACTTTGTCCGAACACGGATCAGAGCGGTGGCTTGTATGTAGCGAACCAAGCACAGCAGTCTATTGCTGAACTGCAATTAGATTTAGGCAAAGCCTATTGGCGTGGCAGTGTTAGCGTTGGTGTTGCTGAACGAAACGAAGAGATGACAACTTTTCATGATTTGATCAAGCAAGCTGATAATGCCCTTTATGCGGCGAAGTCGGAGGGACGTAATCGAGTCTCAGCTTGGTTGAATGTTGAGTAACGGTGGTGAGATTGAGTTATAGCGTTTTTAACATCCACACATCACAACCGCCATGCTCAGTGCCTTGGATGGGTTGAGTTAAATGCTCAAAGCCCAGTTTCTCATATAAGGCAATGGCAGAATGCATCGAAGAGAGAGTATCTAGGTAACATTGTATAAAGCCTTGTTGCTTGGCGAATTCCAAACACTGCTCACTCAATTGTTTTCCTAGCCCTAGGCCTCGTCCTTGCGGCAATAAAAATAGTTTCTTCAGCTCGCAGATCTGATCTGAATCATTAAATGGCGCTAAGCCACAACCACCAACGACATGACCATTGACTGTGGCCACTAAATAAAAACTGCGCTTGTCTAGGGTGTAATGGCGGCTCATGGCCAATACTTCTGCATCCGCTGGCCCAAAGCCTTCACCAACCGCGCCAAATTCTGCGCCAACCTTTTTGATTATTTGGCATATCTCGTCATCTTGTTTGGCTGTGATCGGTGCAATGCTTACCGTCATAATGGCGTCCTTTATGGGGGAATTATTGCCATGATATGGGCATGAAATTCATCACATTCAATATTAAAGCCGAAAATTTACGCAAAGGCTGTGAGAATAGTGATTTGCGATTGGATTTAGACTTGGCATTCGTTACTATGTAGGGCTATTTAAAGACCCAAGATCCCTGTCGGGACGCTTATGGACACTACCGCTTATGTGGTTTGTTTCGAAGCTAGACTCGGACAAAGACATAGGTAGATGAGGAAACGATGCAACATCTAGAAGAGATCATTGCTAATGCGAGTGCCGCTATTGAAGCTGCGCAGTCGCTAGTCGCACTTGATGAAGTGCGTGTTCAGTATCTAGGCAAAAAGGGTGAGCTAACGACTCAGCTTCAAAGCCTAGGCAAACTGCCACCAGAAGAACGCCGTGAAGCTGGTCAAGAGATCAACAAAGCGAAAGGCGTAGTTCAACAAGCAATCTCAGCTCGTAAAGATGCACTACAACGTGCAGAGCTGGAAGCGAAGTTGGCTGAAGAAACGATCGACGTAACCCTACCAGGTCGTCGCATCGAGAACGGTGGCCTACACCCAGTAACTCGTACTGTTGAGCGTATCGAGCAATTCTTTGGCGAACTTGGTTTTACCACTGAATCTGGTCCAGAGATCGAAGATGCATTCCACAACTTCGATGCACTGAACATTGCAGCCGATCACCCGGCACGTACTGATCATGATACCTTCTTCTTTAACCCAGACTTGATGCTTCGTACTCATACTTCTGGCGTACAGATCCGTACCATGGAAAGTGGCAAACCACCATTCCGTTTCATCGCTCCAGGCCGTGTATATCGTAACGATTACGACCAAACGCACACGCCAATGTTCCACCAAGTGGAAGGTATGTTGGTTGATGAGAACGTGAACTTTGCCCAGCTGAAAGGCACGCTGCATGACTTCCTATGTAACTTCTTCGAAGAAGAAGTCGAAGTGCGTTTCCGTCCATCTTACTTCCCATTCACTGAGCCTTCAGCAGAAGTGGACGTGAAAGGTAAAAACGGTAAATGGCTAGAAGTGCTAGGCTGCGGTATGGTTCACCCGAACGTACTACGCAGCGTAGGCATCGATCCTGAAAAATACTCTGGTTTCGCATTCGGTATGGGCGTTGAGCGTCTAACTATGCTGCGTTACGGCGTAAACGATCTACGTTCGTTCTTCGAGAACGATCTTCGTTTCCTAAAACAGTTCAAGTAATCCAGAGGGTCCATCACTATGAAATTCAGCGAATCATGGCTTCGTGAGTGGGTAAACCCTGCGGTTACCACTGACGAACTAACACACCAAATTACAATGGCGGGCCTAGAGGTAGACGACGTACTACCAGTAGCAGGCACGTTTAACGGCGTTAAAGTCGGTCTTGTTGTTGAATGCGGTCAGCACCCAGATGCTGACAAACTGCGTGTAACGAAAGTTGACGTAGGCGCAGAAGAGCTTCTAGACATCGTTTGTGGCGCATCAAACTGTCGTCAAGGCATCAAAGTTGCAGTTGCAACAGTAGGTGCTGTTCTTCCTGGCGATTTTAAAATCAAAAAAGCCAAACTACGTGGTCAACCTTCACACGGCATGCTTTGTTCATTTACTGAACTGGGTATCGACGTGGAATCAGAAGGCATCATGGAGCTTGCAGAAGACGCAGTTATCGGTACTGATTTCCGTGAATTCTTGAGCCTAGATGACGTAACGGTAGACGTAGACCTAACGGCTAACCGCGCGGACTGTTTCAGCATCCGTGGTATGGCGCGTGAAGTTGGCGTTCTAAACCGTGCTGACGTAACGGAACCTTCTGTTGAAGCGGTTGCAGCATCTATTGAAGACACGGTTGCTATCGAAGTAAAAGCGCCAGCAGCGTGTCCACGTTACCTAGGTCGTATCGTTAAGAACGTAAACGTTCAAGCGGAAACACCACTTTGGATGCAAGAAAAACTGCGTCGTTGTGGTATTCGCTCAATCGATCCTGTTGTTGATATCACCAACTTTGTTTTGCTAGAGCAAGGCCAACCAATGCATGCATTCGATCTTGCTAAGATTGAAGGCGGTATCGTGGTTCGCATGGCAGAGCAAGGCGAAAAGCTGACTCTTCTAGATGGTAACGAAGCAGAGCTAAATGCAGATACTCTAGTGGTTGCAGACCAAAACAAAGCGCTAGCGATTGCTGGTATTTTTGGTGGTGAACAATCAGGCGTAACGTCAGAAACCAAAGACGTACTGCTTGAGTGTGCTTTCTTTGCCCCTGACCACATCCGTGGTCGTGCTCGTGCATACGGTCTACATACAGATTCTTCTATGCGTTTTGAACGTGGTGTGGATTACGCACTACAAGTAAACGCAATGGAGCGCGCAACTGCGCTGCTAGTTGAAATCTGTGGTGGTGAAGTAGCACCTGTGGTTGCAGTAGAGTCTGAAGCAGACCTGCCAAAAGCAAACCAAGTTGCACTACGCCGCACTAAACTAGACAACCTATTAGGTCACCACATTGCAGATGCAGATGTGGCTGAAATTCTAGAACGTCTAGGCATGGCTGTAGAAACGAATGCAGAAGGTTGGGTTGCTACAGCACCAACATGGCGTTTTGATATTGCTATCGAGCAAGATTTGATTGAAGAAGTTGGCCGTATCTACGGTTACGACAACATTCCTAACCAATCACCAGTTGCTGCGCTAAGCATGCATGATCACAAAGAAGCTGACCTACCGCTTAAGCGTGTTCGTAATCTTCTGGTTGACCGTGGTTACCACGAAGCGATCACTTACAGCTTTGTTGAACCTGAACAACAAAAATTGGTTGTACCAGGTGTTGAGCCACTAATCCTGCCATTCCCAATCTCTGCGGATATGTCAGCGATGCGTCTTGGCCTAATCCAAGGTCTACTAAACACTGTTGTCCACAACCAAAAACGTCAGCAACCACGTGTTCGTCTATTTGAATACGGTCTACGTTTTATCCCTTGTGAATCAGCGGAAAACGGCATGCGTCAAGAGCCAATGCTTGCGGGTGTTATCGCAGGTACTCGCGGTGAAGAGCACTGGAACGTAGAAACCAACACAGTTGATTTCTTCGATCTTAAAGGTGATCTAGAAGCGGTTCTTGAACTCACGGCGAACGACAAAGCATACGCATTTGCAGCGCTATCTGCAGAAGCAAAAGCGGCGAACCCAGCGCTTCACCCAGGTCAATCAGCAGCAATCGTTGTTGATGGCAAAGAAGTGGGTGTGATTGGTACTGTTCACCCAGAGCTTGAGCGTAAATTTGGTCTAAACGGCCGTACTATCGTATTCGAAATCGAATGGTCTGCGATCAACACCAAAGTGATCCCAGAAGCGGTAGCGCTTTCTAAGTTCCCATCAAACCGTCGTGATATCGCGGTGGTTGTTGACGAAACTGTAGCTTCTGGCGACATCGTTGCTGCGTGTCTAGAGCAAGGTGGTGAGTTCCTAAAAGACGCGAAACTGTTCGACGTTTACGTAGGTAAAGGTGTAGAAGAAGGCAAGAAGAGCCTAGCGATCGCCCTAACACTACAATCTGTTGAGCGTACGCTTGAAGATGCAGACATCGCTGGTGCGGTAGAAGCAATCGTAGCGCACGTATCAGACAAGTTTGGCGCATCACTACGTGACTAATCGTTAGTAGATACATTAAACATTCAAAACCCGCTAATTTAGCGGGTTTTTTTATGGCTAAATTTCTACATTTATTCGTATTTGGTTTGGAATAACAATCAAGGGGGCTGGGCAGTTTTTTGCTCGTTCGGGCAAGTTTTTACTAATTCTAGGCAACTTCTTGCTCAGAATGAAAGGTCGATTGATGTAACTAATTGATTTTAAATGATTAATGTTTTGGCACAGTTAGTGCTGTATTCGAAAGGAGAAAACGACCCCCAATAAAGGTAGGACGACAAAATGCCAAGCGCCATCGACATCCGATTTTACTTTCCCCGCAGCGAATCAATATGCTACCGAGAAATTCCTTGGCGCCACGTCAATGAAAATATTCTAGAACCAGATGGTTGGCTTAAACCCATTGAAGCATAAGCCTTAGCGTTTTTTGGGTTACTTGTACAGGTTGAAGCGTAGCTTCTTGCTTCATTTTGAACCTATAAGTAGCCGTATGGCCTTAATGAAAGCAGTTTGGTTTAACCTTATTTGCTTATGGCTTTGTCGTTATTGAATAGGGATTTTTCATGGCAACATTGGCGTTTACCATCAAACTGGATGGAATAGAAGACGATAGCTTGGTCGTTAGGAGCTTTGATGGTCAAGAGTCGTTATCTAACAGTCTGTATCATGGAGAGCCCTGTTACGGATTTCGTTATCAAGTAGAATTGGCAAGCCGACGTTCAGATCTGTTGCCAGAAGATATCGTTGATATGGCCGCTGAGCTAAAGATGTACCGTAACGGGCAATTGACTCAGCGTGTGCATGGGGTTGTTCGTCAGTTCTCTCAAGGCGATATCGGTCATCATCATACCTTTTACTCGCTAACGCTTGTTCCTGCCTTTGAGCGCTTATCGCTACGCCAAAATAGCCGTATATTCCAAAAACAGACGGTACCGGAAATTATCTCCGTTTTGCTGCAAGAAATGGGCATTCATGATTATAGCTTTGCGATCGCTCAAAACTATCAGCAACGAGAGTTCTGCGTTCAATACCGAGAAACCGATTTAGCCTTTGTGCAGCGATTAGCCGCAGAAGAAGGGCTGGTATACAGTTTTGAACACGCTCAAGGCGAGCACACAATCGTGTTTAGTGATAGCACTGATTTGCTACCATCACTTGACATGCCCATACCCTATAACGCCCTTTCTGGTGGTGCTGTTGATATACCCTATATCTCAGGGATACAAGCACGAACTCAATCACAAGTATCTTCCGTTGAGCTGAAAGATTACAGTTTTAAAAAGCCTGAATACGGTTTTAACCAAAATCAGCTCGGCAGTGATATCGAGTATCAGCAAGATGGCTATGAGCATTTTGACTATCCTGGTCGCTATAAGAACGATGACAGTGGTAAGGCATTCAGCCGAATTCGTTTGGAGTATTTGCGTCGTCAATCGCGCCTTGCATTTGGAAAGAGTAATCAACCGCTATTAAGAGCCGGTTGTCGCTTTACTTTACAAGAGCACTTAAACCCCGAGTTCAATCGCAATTGGTTGGTAGTCAATATCGTTCGGCAAGGAACGCAACCACAAGCGTTAGAAGAATCTGGCGGCGCAGGTGCAACCACCTACAACAATCGCTTTGATGTTATACCAGCGAATCAAACGTGGCGAGCGGAGCCGCAAGCCAGACCGCAAGTTGATGGCCCAATGATGGCGCTGGTGGTGGGGCCAGAAGGTGAAGAAATATTTTGTGATGAGCATGGACGCGTAAAGCTGCATTTTCCTTGGGATCGCTATTCATCAGGCAATGAACACAGCTCATGTTGGGTTCGCGTGTCGCAAGGTTGGGCGGGCAGCCAATATGGCATGATGGCCATTCCTCGTATTGGTCACGAAGTGATTGTTTCATTTTTAAATGGCGATCCTGACCAACCGATCGTAACGGGGCGTACCTACCATGTCACCAATACCACTCCTTACGTATTGCCAGAGCATAAAACCAAAACCATCTTGCGCAGTGAAACTCACCAAGGCGAAGGTTTCAATGAACTGAGTTTTGAAGACCAAGCTCAAGCGGAAAAAATCTACCTACACGCTCAGAAAGACTTTGAAGCTGATGTACTAAACGATCACACCACCCACATTAAGCACGATAAACACTTAACCGTAGATAATGATCGTTTCAGCAAAATTCTAAACAACCAGCACCTAACGGTGGTAGGTGAAAGCCGCAGCAAAGTATCCAAAGATCAAACAACCATTGTTGATGGCAGCATGCACCACAAAGTCGCCAATCTACACGCCCTAGAAGCAGGTAATGAAGTACACCTTAAAAGTGGGGCAAAAATCGTAGTCGAAGCGGGCGCAGAGATGACGCTTAAAGTTGGTGGCAGCTTTGTAAAAATCGATCCCGCTGGCGTACACATCGTTGGCGCAGCTATCAATCTCAATTCAGGTGGTAGTGCAGGCAGCGGCAGTGGATTCGGTGGGCAGCTAGCAGCGCTGCCGTTGGGTGTTGAGTCACCACTACCGCCAGTAAACTCTCTGCCTTTACAGATCTCGGCTGATAAGTTTATGAGTTTGTCGCTAGCCGATATACCGATTGCTAAGAGGTGTCTACGCCAAACGGATGGTTCTTGTCCTCGTGAGGATTGCCCTTGTGAATAGTTCACCAACTTTAGCCGCTAACTCAGATAATTGGATCATCGTCGATACCGTTCGTATTCCGGATGCAATGGACGTATTACGTGAGAAGGCTTCTATCAAGCGCTCTTTACGCTTGTTCGCTGGTTCGGATTTAGAACATCTTATTGAGCAAAGCCCTCTGATCATTAACCTCGGCCAAACGCCAGACATTAGGCAATATTTATCGCTACCTGGTTTTAGTTCCAGTTCAGTCGTGTTTGAGTTATCTCAAGAATGCGATGAAAAAAGATTACTAACGCATTGGCAAACGCTCCTGCTCGCGAATATTGATAACATCCCTTGTTTGTTACGCTTTTATACTCCAGCATTTTGGCAGCAAATCAAAAACGAGCTAAATTATGCTGATTTAAAGACATTGCTTGGCCTTTCTATCTCGGTAATTTGGATGAACGAGAACGGTCAATTAGAGCAGGTTACCCAACGAGAGAAGCAAGAGGCTTTGCCTAAAACGCCTTACATTCTGACGTCAGAAATTTTCAAATCATGGGTGTGAACATGAGTCAAAATACCTACACAATTTTACAGGATGAATGTCTAAGCCTTATTGCTCAGCGTTTTAGTGTTTCAGTACAAGATTTAATGAAACTGAATAGCACTCAAATAAAAGATCCCAATCTTATTTACGAAGGAAATACTTTAATTCTTCCGTTGCCATTACCTATTCAGGTCGATGGTTCACGTACGCCAACCCCCGTAATACCCGCCCCTGAGGAGAAAGCCTCTGATATTTGTAAAAACGACATGCCATTGGATGACATTCTTTATATTCCGGCACACCCGAAAACAGGTAAGAAGACTTGGTATGCAATTGATCAAAAAGTAAAAGACTTACTTCTTGAAGAAAAGAAAATTCTGGAAGAGAGTATTGTTGATGATGATATGGATGCCATCGTCAAAAACTTAAATAATTTAGGAATTTTGTCAAAATTTGAAGCAAAACAATATGAACACTTTATGGATGAAGAACAGGTAGAAAAATACCGTTCTCTTCTTTTTGCTCAATTCGCTATAAATACTCAAGCGTGTGTGGTTGATGGCAAAAATCCAAATGAGTTTTTGCTAAAAGTAGCAAAGATCCTCGATTATCAATTGGCAGAGCGATTCAATTGGCTATCGGATTGGCAATCGCACTCTTCAGTTAGTGGCTACCCTGCAATGAATCAAGAGCCAGACTTAGAATCTAGCCCCCAATTTATTAATAGAATCAATAATCAACTGCGCAGTCAGCTGTTAGTTTTAATGACTAAGCATATTAACGAACTAGAAAAAAAGGCTAAAAAGGCGGCGGGTAAAATAGACGCAGAAGATGGTACCAAGTTTGTTTTCATGGAAAAGTTAGATTATTTTTCCACAACTCAGCAAAAAGAAATAGCCGATGCAATTCAAGCTTTAAATAGCAAATCTCGGTCAGAACGACGCAGTGGAATAGATTTAGCCCTGAGTTCACATGCTGAATGTGTTGAATATTTGTCTGCATGGCCAGAAATGCTGGAGAAAGCATGGAAAGAAGGGCGTGAACTTAGTGAATTGGGCAGAGTTAGAAGAAACAATAAATATTATTATAGTGCCGAAAATATCCGAATTCTCAACGTCAATGGTTATGCAGTCAAAGAGCAGTGTTTAACGCCGAAGCAATTAATCGGTGACTCCGGTATCACGCTAGGGCCAGAAGCATTAGCCAAAAAACCTTGGCGCAGAAAAGAAAGCGGAGCAGCGAAACCGTTAGACATTAATGCCACAACGTTAATTGCAAATTTATATAAAGAGGTTGGAGGCCCAGAGTTTGACGGAAAAAACGATCAGAGAAGTATTGAAAGTTTGGTCAATAACACCGATCTAGATTGGGCGTATTACCCAACGCTTGCCTTAATTGCCGTGATTGATGCCACGATTAAAAAACATAAATCGGCATTAGCACAGGTCTTAAATACCGGAAGCACACCTCTGGATCAGCTGTTTGGTCAGTTATTGTGGATTAAAAAAGTCGCGCTTGCACGTATTGCACTTTTAAAATCGATCGCAGAGAAAAAAGCGGCAGCAGGTGCAAAAAGCATGCAATTCATCTTTGGTGAGGAGGCGCTATTTCCTAAAAAATTCACCTTGCTTTGGGATGAATCGGCGTATAAACCCAAAGAGATCAAAATTTCTGGTTTTAGTAATCAAGCGGGATACAACGATCTCCAAGTGGTGGAGTGTTGCTTACTCTCTGATGGTAAGGTGTTTTACGTACGTGGTCCACAGTGGTATATGCCGGGTGATGACCAACGTTTGATATGCCAATCAGCGGGACGAGTTCAAAATATCACCAGTAAAATAGCGGTGGTCGATAAAGCCTCTCAAGGCGCTGATCTTATTGAAGCCAATGATATACCAGCGGCGCTGAAAAAAATGGCAGACGTAAGCATCAAAATGGAGTTGGTTCCACTCAAAGCCGAAAAGCAATTTGATACTGCCTTCTGGCAAGACAGTTACCATTACCAAGACGGTATAGGCCCTAATGGAAAGGGCGGAATTTTTAATATCGATGCTGGTGCCCAACTACTCCGTTTTTCAAGTAAAGCCGAAGCCGAGTTGAATTCCCCCCTAAATTCATACTCTGATCTTATTTCTAAGCCGCGAAATATTGGTGGGTCTGGTGGCATATCAGCAACCTTTACTGCATTACAAGCACAGCTCAGCATGAGTTTTTGGTTACCTTTACAAGACGATAGCCCTAACGCAATTGCCCAAGTGAAGCCACATCAATTAGAGATTCTGTATCAAGACAAAGAAGATAAGGAGCATCCTTATCAAGCTGGTTACTTGTGTGCGAATATCATCGGTAATGTGTATGGTTTAGCGGCTGCATCATGCCAACTTAGCGCCAAAATTGCGATTGGACCAACCGATGTAGGTGAAGGCTTTGGCATCAAGGGCAGCACAGTAGGCTTATTTGATCCGAATGTGCGTGATGGCTATAACCTGGGTAACGCTAGCTTAAACGACGCAGAAAAAGCGAAAATTGCCGCCGAAGCCTCTGCTAGCGTGGATGTTTTTGCCGGCGTTGAAGCCGGAGGTAGTCTTACGGCTGCGGTATACTGGGCGCCACCAACGCCCCCCAGCAGTAAGAAAACAATTGAGCCAAATAACCCGGCACCGAAAGTAACTAACTTACAAAAGCTCGGTTCAGTCCAAGGTTCACTCGCCGCCGCTGCGGGGGTTGGCGCTCAAGCTGAATTTCGCTTAGCGATTCAAGGCGGTATTTTGTTGGTGATCGCAAAAGCTGGACTGGTGTTTGGCCCAGGCTGCCAAGGTAAAACTGAAATAGTGGTTGATACTGAACGTCTAGATGAGTTTTTAGATTGCTTACTCGGCGTGTTGAAAAAAAGCAATTTTCGCAGACTGTCTGTCTTTGGTGAGGCTGATGAAAATGGCGTAAACGATGATTTCGAACTGCTTAACGATATATTAACCATAGCAACGGGGCTTGGATTAAGTGCTTCCAAAGCTCTACTTATTCCGTTTAATGTTTGGCAAGACTATAAAAAAGAAGCCTTAAGTAAAGAATATGCTCCATTTTTGGCTCGTAATATCAACGAAGAAGACGATAAGCGTAAATCTGAGAAAGTTAGACAATGGGTAGTTAAACTGCCCCCAGAAACATTATCAAATTTGCTTACCGCGCTATCTCAGAAGCAATACAACACAAGGTTTGATGGTGAAGGAAGACCGATAAGAGCGGCAACTGATAATCAAAACCAAGCGGCGGCAATAGTGAAAATCATGCAGTGGTTGGCAACTGACGTAAGTGAAAGCGATGAAATCAATCAACGCCAATGGAAGGAAGCGTTAATTGCCATGGCCAATTTACCTAAATACAGTAAAGACTATTCCGCTGAGTGGGATGGGTATAAACAGCAATGGTTTAAGTTGGCAGCATTCATAAAAAACACAGAGAACAACAAGGTTATTATAGGTTTTACGCAATATTCAAAGCAGCTTTGTGCCAACATGGTGTTAACTAAACAAAAATCATATACTGCGACGGGAATTATTGGTGGCGTTGAGCGTTATGAATATGCTACGTATCCGACGAGATGCGTGCCTAATGCGTCGCTAGGTCAGGGAACTCTCGCTATCGTTAGTCGACAAACTGATTTGGCAACTAATCGTTGGCATTTAGAACAAACCAATGAAATTATTATAAATTGGAGTCTCGATGAAATTATATTTTAAGCTGTTAGTGAAATTACTCTCAAGTATCGTTCTCCTATTAAGTATTACAGCGTGCGGCCCAAACCCGCAAGATGATATTCCATTATTTAAAAGTTATATAGAAGAGAATATCAATAAAAAGTCATACGACCCATATATCTCCAGCTCAGTTAAGCCTGGTGACGCGATGTATGAGTATCTGACGAAGTTGCAACAAGGTGCAGGGGACGAGCGTCTACTTGAACCGCTAATCAAGACTGGTAACACTGATGCTATGGTGTGGATGGCTCGCACCAACTCAAATGATTTAGAAATGCGCGGTGAAGTCCTTGGACTTTTGGGGCGCGCAATGCAAGCGGGTGATCCGTTCGCTGCGTTAGCATTGTCATCAGGTGGAGAGGAATGCTGGGATTTTGGTAACAGATCGTTGAGTAGTCGAGCCACCAACTCTATAGGTATAAACGTAAATACAAAGATAGAAACATGTTCTAAAAAAAACTGGGCAATCGCAATGGAAGGTTTTAACGAGTTGGCACAAAAAGGCGATTTACGGTCACAGTACTTTTTATTGAGCATGGAAAGAATTCAACAACCCGATGACTCAGTTGAGGCTCACGAATATTATCTTAAAGAGGTTATTCGTTTTGCTGAAGGGTACTACTATCAACCGTTGATGGATTATATTAAAACGCTTGTTGTCAAGGAAAAGGATTGGCTAAATTACGTAACGATAGACAGAACATTACAACCAATGGTTTTAGATTTACTCACTATTGCGGCTAACCATAATTATACTCCAGCCATTAATATGCTTATTAATATGAAATACAAAACAATCATGCCAGACGATGATTTGTTCAAAAAAGGCATATTATTGGGGTCTCCAAGTACTATATATGCTCTGAGTTGGCTTGATTACAAAAAAAATACCCACTATCTCCGGAAGATGAGTATTACTTATCTCATATATATAAACATTTGACTGAAGATAGGGGTGTTTTTGATAATGTTGAACTGGACGAAGATGCAAAAATTAAAGTCGATATTAAAATTGAAAATACGATTAATGCTATGACACCAATGGTTTATATTGATAATTTCACACTGCGTACGAATTGGGTTGACTGATAGAAAACGGCGAAATAGAAATGAACGGAGTCAGGTCTTTCCTTTTGCTTTCTGGTTTAGAGGGTTAAGCTTCTTTGATGTATACGAAATTAGATGCCTGAACGAAACAATTTTTAAGGACAAATAATGCCAAAAGCAGCACGTATCGGCGATATCGCCTCAACACATGGATGTTTTCCACCTACACCGATTATCGCCGGTAGTGGCGATGTCTTTATTAACGGCATCCCTGCCGCGCGTCTGGGTGATGCCGCCGCTCCACATGGTTGTCCTTGCCCCAAGACACCGCATGGATTTCATGGCCGCGCCATTTCAGCGGGCTCCGGCAGTGTTTTCATCAATGGTTTACCCGCAGCTCGAGTTGGTGATGCGATTGGTTGCGGCGGTACGGTCGCGACAGGATCACCGGATGTGACAATAGGCTAAATGGTTAAACGTGGCGGACTTATCTTAGTAAGATGAATACCTGCCAGAGCAAATCGCTCGTAAGGATCTTTACGCTCCGATTGATACCACGATGCAGGCATTGCTTGGCTGAGGCCTAATTGCTTCAGTTGCTGCTTCTCTTGTTTGGTTATGACCGCATAATTAAGTAGGCAGGATAGAATACGTTTGGCAGATTGTGGTGTTAACTCACCATCGCGTTGGTAGCGTTTAAGCTCTCCTATGATGGTCTCAAGGGGGACTAAAGGCTCTAGTTCAGCGTGTTTTACGGTGAATACGTTATTTGAACGGCAGCAGCAATCTCTTGCTTGCTGCCAATCGGGTTTGCCAGTTTTAGTCACATAGCCACGGCTAAAACAAAAATAGCTCAGCAGGAAGCGCTCCACCATCGGCCAGCGCTCAAATTGGATTTCGAGCCATAGATGCTCAAATTCAATGTCTGTATCTTTCATAGGAGATATCATAACAGAGCGATTACGATTCCGTCATGGGTTCGATAGGGCATTTTTCGTGGTGTCGAATCGCTAATATCAACTGCACCAGCAGCAGCACTCCTGTTACCGCAAGGCCTACACCAATACCTGCCCAAATCCCGGTAAGCTGATAAGGCTTGAGCAACAACCATGCAGCCGGTAAGCCGAATAACCAATAACCGACCGCAGTAATAATCGTAGGCCCAAGTACGATTTTCATTCCTCGTAACAGGTTAATTGCGAGCAATTGCCACGCATCGACCATGAATGAAAGCGCGACAACCCATAGTACTGAAGACAGTAGGACAGTTAAAGGTTCATCCAGATTGAATAGATGGGCGATAAATTCAGGCCAAAGTAAGAAACCGCCACACAATACGATGCTGATCAGCGTGGTTAAAGCAAAGCTGCGTAAAGCGATGTGTTTGATGGCTGAGTAGTTTTGTGCGCCATATTGTTGACCCACTAGAATCGCGGCTGCTTGAGCAAAACCAAAGTTGATGTTCCAAGTAAAACTCAAACATTGCAGCAAGATTTGATGTAGCGCGAGGGCTGCAACCCCAATAGTACCCGCCATCAGCGTCCCGCCATAAATGAGGCCGTGTTCTAACAGGGCCGCTAACGCAATGGGTAAACCCATCGCTAGCATTGGCTTTAATAGCGATAGGGAGTATTCATTAAGATTCTGCCACGGTGCAAAGTGAGCAAACTCATCACGTTTAAATACCCAACTTGCATAACCAATCATTACGAGGCTTGCGCTTAATGCCGTGCCAGCCCCAAGTCCTGATAGGCCAAAATCGAAAGTGAAAGCCAGCACATAACTCAACGGTACATTGAGTAAGATCGTTAACGACGACATCACCATGATTGAGCGCACACTGCCAAACGCACTCGTTAAGCCTCGTAACACCAAAAGTAGAAGCGAAGGCAGCATTGCCCATTTCAGAGCGTTAACGTATTGCATCGCCGGCTCAATCACCGCCTCAGGCTGTTGGGCAAAACGCAGCAACTCGGGTGCCCAAGTAAAGCTGGTAACAAGAATGACAGACAGGATGACCGCCAGCAAAACCGCGCCTTTGAGTGCTAAACGGATTTGTTGATTACCAAATTCAGGGCGAGCAACTCGTTGGCCGTAAGCGATGGCAACTAAGTTGGCGACACACCCGACAGTACTACTGGCGATAATGAATACAAATGAGTAGATAGAGGCCCCAAGCCCACCAGCGGCGAGTGCAGAAATGCTCATGCGTGACATCATCCAGACGTCAGTTAAAACCAAAGCCATAGAGATGAGCTGAGAGATGATTAGAGGGAATGCTAAAGCGAGAATTTTTCTCATCGTGTGCTCGTAGAATAAACGACAGGGTCGTCTGTTAATATTGATTATGTGACATATTTAACGTTTTATCTGCTTGGTCTTCAAATGAGATTTATGCCACTCTCATATGATCTGAAGTTATGTAAGTTAAGTGATGAAGTCTTATCCAAATTTGCCTTATAGCCATAACAGTCTGAAAGTGTTTGAATCTGTCGCCAGACGGCTGAGTTTTACACAAGCAGCGCAAGAGTTACACGTCACCCAAAGTGCCGTTAGTCGTCAAATAAAACAGCTAGAATTGGAACTCAATACCGCCTTAATTCGCCGTAAACATAGGTCTATTGAGTTAACCGAGCAGGGGAGAGAACTGTTTGAAGTATTGAGATCGAACTACCAAGAACTGCAAAGTTTACTTGAACAGTGGCAAACCCCAGTAAAGAAGCGCTTGGTGATCAAAAGTGCACTTAGTTTTGCTACCCGGGTATTAATCCCTAAAGTGGTCGAACTTAATGAGCGCTATCCAGAGCATGAAATAGTGATCATTCCTGCAATCGAAGAAGACCCCGATCTACGGCATGAGCAATGCGATATTCTGATTCTCAATACGCGTCAGCCTGAATTGTACCGAGGGAAACCTAGGGTTACATTTTTACGCGAAGAATTTATGGCACCTGTATATGCTGCGGGTGCCGAAACGACGAGGTTGGAGCTACCAGACGTGCTTGGTATGCCGAGGTTGCATGCCACGGAAGATCATTATGACTGGCAGGTATGGCTATCGAGTATCGAACAACGTGTTGCAACACCTGTCAGAAATACGTCATTTTTAAGTTTAGATTTGGCATTAAGTGCTTGCCTAGCAGGACAAGGCGCGACAGTGACGGATCTGATGTTGGTTTTGCCAGAACTTAAGCGCGGTTTTTTACATACACCGATTGATAGTCCTATCCGTCCAAGTGCTTGGCAGTATTTTGTCTATTGCCCGCACAATTCCGAGTTGGCCAGTGATTTGTGTTTATGGCTCCAGTCGCTTAATACACAGCAAGAACACAACCTACGTGAGTTGGCGAAACAATATCGATGGAACATTGACTAATCACTCACTTGCAATGCCATTCCATTGGAACAAACTCGGTGTTTCGTTGATTGATGAATAAAACAACTGACTAAGCGACAGGCTTCGTGCTATTTGTGTTCACGTCTGGTTTGGATTTGTTGAGCTGCAAAGCAAATCGGGGACATCGGGTGAAAGGGCAATTCATGACACAAGTGATAAATGAACAGGATCGGCGCAAAACCATCGTCATTTATGGTGATGGTAATTACGCCTCGAGTGTATTCTCAAACAAACTGCAGACCTATTTCGATGATAATCAGCAACCATATCGAGTGATTTTCGCCTCTAAGCAAGCGGGCGAGCAACTTGATTTTTGTTTACAGCGTAATATCTCGCTGGTTTTCTTAGCGCCTGATGCTCACGATGTTTATCGTTCAATGCTCGATAGATTTTGTTTCGTTGCTGTGCCGGTAGCCAAAATATCGGCTCGTCACTATGGTTCAATGAACTATGAAATGGTGGCTGAGCAAGCGCTTGAATATTTGCGTTATACCACTATCTAATTAGGATTATATTGGTAGATATATCATTAAAGAGCGTCGTGATTTCTTTTTGATTTCTCATTATAAATAATGAGAAGCAATTTCTTTTTTGTAGACCTAAAGTTTAATTATCAGGTTGGGTGATTTTTTACAGTTACGATTAAAATTTATGTGCCTGGTGTCCATTTCTTTAACAAAAAGAATGAAATAGATAAATTATTAGCCACTATCCTGATATAGTTATATCAAAGCAGTTTCATTTGAGAAGCTGCTTGCGCTATAGAGAGAAAGTTGTCACAACGATAGGCCAATGATTGATGCTTGAGACTAGAAGATTAGTACTTCGCCAATGGGAAGATGAGGATTATCCACATTTTGCACGTCTGTGTGCTGACCCTGAGGTGATGGAATTTTTTCCGAAAACACTCAGCCAACAAGAGAGCGAGCAATTGGCAGAGGCGTTGCGCGCCAAGATCGACAAGAACGGCTGGGGTTTTTGGGCGGTAGAGCTAAAAACAACGGGGCAGTTTATCGGCTTTGTTGGTATTAACCTTCAAGAAGGTGACAGCGGTATTCCTAGAGCGCCACTATTAGAAATTGGCTGGCGGATCGCAAAGGCACATTGGCATAAAGGCTATGCTACAGAAGCCGCTGAGCAAGCATTGAGATACGCTTTTTGTGTTTTGGGTGTGGATGAGGTGTTTGCCTTTACTGCTAACCTCAATACCCCGTCGCAAATGGTGATGAAGCGTTTGGGAATGATCAATACGCGTTTGGATTTCAAGCATCCAAAGATAGAAGAAGGCCATCCGTTACAAATGCATTGTCTATATAGAATTGAACCTAAACAGTTAGGTACGATGCCGGTGAAATTCTAGGCGGGTCAGTCATTCAAAGCTATCTATTCAAATAACCTATCGCATATCACTTGTACTATTAATTCTTAATTATCTTAGCATCAACATCTAAGGTCTAAAGGTATCGCATGAACACTCGTTATAAGATGCACAATCAACAGGTCTATATTTGCGCAGATGAGTCTTTGGTTAATGAGCAGCAGGCGTATCTCGAAATACTGTACGATTTTAATGCAACACGTCCGCGCGAAACCCAGAGACGAGAAGAATTGCTACACAGCTTGTTTGGTCAGGTCGGTAAAGATTGCTACATTGAGCCACCGTTACGTGCTAACTGGGGTAAGCATACAAAGGTTGGCGATCGTTTTTATGCCAATTTTAACCTCACTCTTGTCGATGATACGACGATAACGATTGGTCATCATGTCATGATTGGCCCCAATGTTACGCTAACAACAGCGGGTCACCCGATTGATCCAGCAATACGTCAGCAAGTTGCTCAGTTTAATATTCCCATTACGGTCGGCGATAATGTTTGGATTGGAGCGAATGTCGTGGTGCTCCCAGGGGTGACAATTGGTGAGAACAGTGTCATCGGTGCGGGAAGTGTTGTCACGAAAGATGTTCCCGCCAATGTGGTTGCAGTTGGCAATCCTTGCCGCGTACTAAGGGAAATTAGTGAGCGAGATCGAGAGTTTTATTACAAGCAATTAAAATTTAGCGACTGTGATTTTGCAGTATAGTGGCCTCATTATCTATTTCTGAATATTTAAGAGCACAGCTTGAAGTTGTGCTCTTTTTGTTGTGATGCTCCGCGGCTAATGATCAAGCCAATTTGAACTGGTTGAGTTGATCTTGTAGCCCCTTAGCTTCGGTTTTATATCCAACGACGACCTCGTTAAGGGCATCCGCTTGATTACTGGTTTGATGGGCAATCTCATTGAGAATATCGACATCTTTATCGATTGCTTCACATGCTTTAGATTGTTCAATGGTTGAATGGGCAATGGTACTGATGTGATCATTGACTTGTTCTATACCGGATTCAAGCGTCGCAATACTCTCGGTCACGTTTTTAACTGATTCAAAAGTATCGTCACTCGCTTGTTTACTCTTGGTCATATTTTCTACCGAGAATCGGGTTTTATCGGTAATTTTTGCTAATAGTTTACTGATATTCTCTGTCGCTTCTTGGCTGCGCTGAGCCAAATCTCTGACCTCTGAAGAAACAACCGCAAACCCTCTGCCATGATCACCTGCACGCGCCGCTTCAATGGCTGCATTCAGTGCCAATAAGTTGGTCTGCTCTGATACGCCGCTAATTGTCGCAACGATCTGGCTAATGCTTTGCGTATCGACCTCAAGTTCGGTTAGGCACTGCTCAGTAGCGTTGATTTGATCCATCAAACTTTGCACAGAATTAAACGATAGACGACTTTGTTGCTGGCACAGTTGCACTTGTTTATTCATTGAGTTGGTGTCGTCCATCGCACGCTCTGCTGAGTGCGCAATCTCAACGCTTGATTGTGCCAATTGAGTCATTGCCGTCGCGATGTTGTCACACTTAGCAATGGTCGAACGGCTGCTGTTATCTAACTCTAGTGAAGATTGCACAATGCTGTCTAAACGAGAGGCATTGTTGTCATTGGTTTTAGTCACTTCAAAGAGCAACTGTTTTAAGTTAGCAATCAGTTTATTGATGCTAGAAGCGATGGATGAGATTTCATCTTTGCCAGTATGGTTGAGAGTATAAGTGAGGTCGTGATTCTCAGACATTAGATTGAGATGTGCTTTCATACTGCCTACGCGAGCACGAAGACCTTGAACCAAGGCGATGACTAAACTTGCGATGATAATACTGACCAATAGAGTCGCACCGATAAGCAGGTTACGATTAAAAATAGATTGGTTATAAACTACGGTGGCATATTGCACCATATCGGTTTGAATCGCGTTACGTAATTGGTTAATAAGGCCAATGCGTTTGGTCGCCATAGGGAACCATTCGGTTGCACTTGGGCCTTGAATCGCATCTAACGAATTGGCTTGAGCAAGAAATTGCTCTTGGATCTGCTCTACAGATTGCCATGCTTGTTGTTGCTCAAGCTGAGTGAGTTGAGTGAGATAGGCTTCAGGCATAATGATTTTCGCACTGCGCAGCGCATAATCGCTCGATTGAATATAGTCTTTTATGCTGGTGTAAGTGACAGCATTGGTGCCACCCTTAGCGTACACGCCATTGAGAGCACCTCGTGCTTGGCCTGCTCTTTCCTTAATAATGACCATGGAAATAAGCGATTTACCTAAAGCACTTAATTCGTGACTTTGCGTTTCACTGATTAACAAATCAATGTTGTCGATAATCAATTGGTTTAGATGAGAATAGAAGCCAAATGGGGCAATGTCTGGTGCTAAGTTATCGACACCTTGACGGACGGCTTCAATACGAGAGAGTTGCTCTTGTACATCCTTCTGTAAGGCTGAATTCAAATCAGAATGGAATAATGAGGCTTTGTTTTGTTGCAATTCGGCCATCGCGATATTGACTGCTTTTCGCTGAGCTTTTAGGTTCTCAACGATCTCTGGATTGCCGTTACTACCCAATACCCCTGCGGTTAGTCCTCGCTCAAGTGCGAGGTTATGGGCGAGATCGTCATACTTAACCACCAAATTGACCAATTGCTCATCTTTGAGTGCAGAGCTTGATTGTTTATTGAGTTCAAAAATATCTTGTGTGGCAAGTGCAATAGCAATCGTTAATGGAATTCCAGCGACCCAACTCACGATGACATAAAGCGGAAATTGACGTAAAAAAGCAAACATTGCGATGATCTCCCGAGCAAGTTTATGCGTTCTTTTTATTATTAGTTTAGTTGTATATAAACCCATCAAATGGATTAACTTGTTAATTAATCTCTTATTTGTGATAGCGAGCATGTGGCAGTTTGTTAACACTCAGTTTAGCGTTCTGATGAGTCGGTTTCGGTGATAGGCCTGACAAACCATACAAAATAATGGAATAGAAATGTTAGAAAATGTGTTGGATGAATATCAGTAAAACGATGAAAATTGTTTCTTAGTGAACACACTCGCTAGTGTATCGAACCATCGATATACGGTAATATGCTTAGAGTGAATATCACCCCCAGTGAAGATATCAACGACAGCTTCGATATCGGAAATACTCTTTGGTGGGACAGACTGGAAAGGATACTTGGTGCAATACGTAAAAATTAAAGATTCGATTGTTGAGCAAATTGAATCCGGTATGCTTTCAGCGCGACAAAAATTACCGTCAGAGCGTAAACTGGCTGAATCGTTTGACACCACGCGTGTTACGTTAAGAGAAGCGTTGTCACTGCTTGAAGCAGAAGGGCGGATTTATCGCGAAGATCGTCGAGGCTGGTTTATTTCACCAGCACCGCTACGTTATGATCCGCAGCAATTAGTGAGTTTTTCTATGATGGCTGCGGCACAAAATCGAACGCCGAGTAGTTTATTACTCAACGCCAAAGCAATGCTTGCCAATAAAGAGTCCTCACAACTATTGGGGCTTGCACCGTTTTCCGATGTGTTCTGTATTAATCGAGTACGTTGTTTGGAGTCGCGACCTGTCGCCTATATCACTCACTATGTGCGCCCAGAGCGATTTCCTACTCTACTTGATCACGATTTAAGTGATTCTTTAACGGAAGTCTATCGTCATCATTACGCAACCCAATATGAACAAATTCGCTATCGAGTATCCGTTAGTATTTTAAGCGGCGAAGTCGCACAAGCTCTTCGCGCGACGGTGGGTACACCAGCAATGAAAATTGAGCGCACCCATTTCGATAAGCAAGGCCAAACCATTGATTGTCAAACTGAATATTGGCGTCATGACGTGATTAATATTGAATCGCACTTACAATTTTAACGGTAAGCTTTTATAGAGGACCTGAGAGGCTACAATTCACATTGTTTGCAGCGTGTTTGACCGGTCAGTAAATACGAAAGCTTGTAACGATATCGGGCAAATAACCAATAGCCACCTCTAGCGATACTGCGCAAGATTGGCCATCGCAAGATACGCAGTATCGGTTTCTTACCTGCGAGCTCCCATAAGTAAATATTGGCGTCTACTCCGAGTCTAAGTTGACCGCTTTGGTCGATGACATGCAATACTCTTAAACATTCAGACTGTTCC
This sequence comes from Vibrio sp. N418, assembly GCF_000222565.1. Classification (NCBI taxonomy): domain Bacteria; kingdom Pseudomonadati; phylum Pseudomonadota; class Gammaproteobacteria; order Vibrionales; family Vibrionaceae; genus Vibrio; species Vibrio sp. N418. Next base: position 91,006 of record NZ_AFWD01000051.1, on the reverse strand, counting down.
ACAGTAGGGTAGTGCGCCATCATTATCTCATTCTGTACACACGCAAAGGTGACATTGTCACCTTTGTGTGTTTTCAAACTCGACATCTCTTTCACACACAGTGGGCATGAAGCATCATAGAAAATGGCGACTGCAGAGACTAGTTGCTTCAGATTGTGCATGTTAGTCCTCTTCCTAGTATGACGGTGAGCAGATCATCCTATTAGGTCTTCAATCGTTATTTAGCGGCTCATATCTGTGCTTTACCCTATATCTATTATCGATGTTATACGGAGGAGTAATGGAGTAGATCAAAAGAGATGTGTTCATCACAAGCCGTCACTGAATTAATTCATCGTGCAAACACATAGGCATAAAAAAGCCACAAAATGAGTATTTGTGGCTTTTGGAATAGGCAATGTAGTGTTACTTGAGTGTGTTTACTCGTTCAATTTAATCCTAATTGGTTTAAATCGTGTCTACTGCTTTACGCATTTGTAAACCAAGGAATATGAAGCTCACGCCTTCAAAAATAAGCGAAATACCGACAAAAATACCCAGTAGGGAGAGCGAGAATGCAGGATCGCTGAGCATAGAGAAGAAGTAACCGCCGATCAATAGTGAGATAAGTCCGCTTAAAATAATCCAGCTACTACCAGGTAATGAACGGTTTCGAAAACCGAAGATCATTCGAGTTGCTCCATTGAACATCATCACTACGACCATCAACATGGTCATTGTTACTAGCCCTGCGAGGGGTTGGAATAGAATAAATAAACCACCGATAATGTACAAGAGTGCACTGAGAACATACCAAGTTTTGTCTTTCCATCCTTGAATGCTAAAGGTGTGGTATGCCTGTACTAAACCGCTGAATAGGAAGATACCACCGACAATAGTTGTGATGGTGATACCTGCGGCAACAGGTAGACTTATGGCAGCGATACCTGCCAGTGAGACTAGCACTCCGACAATCGCAAACCATTTCCAGCCTTTTGATAGTAATGTCTGAGCTGTCATTTGAGAGTTAGCTTGTTGTGTTTCGCTCATCGTGAATTCCTTTACGTTATTTAATTCATCTGATGAATCCAATTTACGCCTCTTTCATCGCTCTACAACTGATTAATACACAACTATAAATTCCATTTTTGTCGGTTGTAGTGCTTAAACTGAGGCGAAACGGGCCTTCCGCAGAGTAAACCTAAACCGAGGATTACGATTTAGGGGAGCAATAGCGCAACCTATTGATTGCACATGGCTCTTTATTTTGTTTTCAAGTTTAGTTGAGGTTTGTTTAGTGTGCTGGATATTCAAGTTGAAATCATCTCGAAGATTGAATTGATTATTACAAATAGGTAATAGTCATTTGTGATTTGCCCAGATTATCAAAAAATTATTAACCAATATAATGTGCGCCATCAGTTGATGTGTGAGCTTTGCGTGCTACATGTCACAACAGAATTTTCACGGTATCTAGGGTGAACCTAGTGCTGTAAGCACAATTGGAGAGCACGATGTCTAGAATCGTAGTTGTTGGCGGCGGTGCCGCAGGTCTTGAACTCGTCACTCGCTTAGGCCGTAGTTTTGCGCGACGTCATAAGCATGAAGTCATTTTGGTTGAACCAGCAAGTCACCACTATTGGAAACCTCGTCTACATGAAATCGCGGCAGGAACATTTGACGATGAACTCGATGCTGTCAGCTATTTACAGCATGCATACTGCAATCAGTACCAATACCTTCAGGCGTCAATGAGTGGTCTAAATCGTAACAAGAAGCAGCTTGAAATACGTAATGTAGACGGTGACATTTCAACGCTTGATTACGACTATCTTGTTATCGCCGTTGGTGCAGTAAGCAATGATTTTAAAACCGAAGGGGTGAGCGAACACTGCTTGTTTTTAGATTCAGCAGAGCAAGCTCAACAAGCATGGGAGCAAATTAACCCATTGCTTCGCGCACAAGGCGAGCAACATATTTCAATCGTTGGTGCCGGTGCGACAGGTGTTGAACTGGCTGCAGAGCTTGCAAAAGTGAGCGAAAAGCTAGGTCGCTATCGTCATGATGCCAAACTTCGAATCACTCTAATCGAAGCATCTCAACGTGTTCTGCCAGCAGGGCCTGAATGCATGTCTGAGAAAGTGCAGCAGGCGCTGCTCAAGCATGGTGTGGAAGTAAGAACCAACACCCGAGTGAAACGAGCTGAACAAGGTAAATTGATCACCGATAGCGGTGAAGTGATTTCGGCGGATTTGCAATTATGGGCTGCGGGTATTAAATGTGCTCCTTGGCTTGCAGAGCTTGATGGCTTGGAAGTTAACCGATTGAATCAGTTAAAGGTTTACTCCACGCTTCGTACTACCCGTGACAATGCGGTATTTGTTATCGGGGATAGCGCTGAATGCCCTCAGCCGGATGGCAGCTTTGTTCCTCCTCGCGCACAAGCGGCGAATCAAGCAGCAATGCACTTAGCACGCCAATTTAAGCGCTTGCTTAAAGGTAAATCCATTAAGCCATTTGTGTTCCATGATGGTGGCATGGTGATTGCGGTCGGGCATGACTATGCCGTAGGTAGCCTAATGAACAATAAATTGGTGCTACGTGGTCGTTTGGTGCGCAACCTATACGACACGATTTTCCGTCTACACCAACGGATTTTATTTGGTTGGGGACGAGTCACCGCGCTGGTGGTGCTCAAGCGTGTTAAAGGCTCATTGAACCCATTTTATAAAAACAACATTTCATAAATTGACTCGATTGATCTGAGAAGTACTGCGGTGCTTCTCAGCTTTTCTTACGCTATTTGGCACGGCTTTACATTCAGCATTGCCGAGCTTAAACCGCAAAGCTTTACCTATTCGGAATAACAATAATGTGGAATAAATTACGTGACTCACTGCCTTTGCAGTTGATGATTGCTGCCATCGCTGCATGGGCCGTTGCTAGCCTATTTTCATTCAACCATTTAGCGGGCGACGTAACGCAACAGGGTTGGTATCAAGTTATCTTACTGGGCAAAACAACCTACCTTGGTTTATTGAAGATGGTGGTAGGCATTGTGGTGATGTTGTCGTTATTGCAAGGTATCACTAGCATTGGTTCGATCATGCGCTTGAAGAAGATTGGTCGAACGACGTTACTGTTCTATAGCTTTACTACGTTTATCGCCATCAGTTTAGGCTTAGGCGTTTCGCTTATGTTACCTGCGTGGCAACCGCTGACGACTGCTGTACCCGTTGAGGAAGGCGTCAAATTGATCAGTGCCGAGGCGGCTAGTGGTGGTGCGATTGCCGCAAAACTGCTTAATATGGCATTAGTCAATCCCGTTGCGGCCTTGTCTCAAGGTAACTTATTAGCCATTGTATTATTCTCGTTTTTGTTAGGTATCGCCTTGCTGTCCGCGCTACCTGAGAAGCATCCTTTGTTTGAAGTTCTGGCTGGGCTGAACAAAGGGGTCAACACTTTAGTGTCAGCGATCGTGCGTTTAGCTCCACTTGCGGTTTTTTCAATTGTGTTTGAGTTTACGGTAACGGGCAGCAGTTCGCTGTTTAAACAGTTAGCACTATTTGCGCTATTGGTTTTTGCCTTAACGGTGGTACATGGTGCGATTGTGTTGCCAAGCATTGCCAAATTCGTCACTGGCATCAGCATTAGACGACTTTTTAAGGCCATTTCGGCACCAATGGCGATGGCATTTGCGACCTCGTCAAGCTCCGCTACGTTACCACTTTCTATGCAAGTTGCAGAGCAAGAGCTTAATGTATCGCAAAGTACCAGCAGTATGGTGTTGCCTCTAGGGGCGGTGATGAATATGGACGGCACCGCGCTGTTTGAAGGTGTGGCAGCCATTTTTCTTGCTCAGCTATTTGGTGTTGATCTGACGACCTCTGGCTTAGTGATGATTTTTATTATGGCGATGGTGTCATCAGTCGGTGCACCAGGTATGCCTTCAGGTTCTATGTCAGGCATGCAAATGGTGCTCCTTGCTGCGGGCATTCCGCTGGAAGCGATTGCGATATTACTGATCATTGAACGCCCATTAGATACGTTTAGAACGGCGGTTAATGTGGAGGGAGACTTGATCGCGTCATTAGTGATTGATAAGTGGCAGCAAGATGAAGTGGACACTGAGCAGCCTGTCACAACTCGCCGACTTAGCACTCATTGTTAACGTGCCAAGACAGAATCAATTTGGCTGTCAAAGCAAGAAATACAAAGGGCGGATTATCCGCCCTTTGTGCTAATTGCGAGTTGTTATAATGAAGGCTGTTTGTTTAATGCTCGCGATTACGTTCCACCACACTGATGGCGATCGCTAAAAAGAGAATGTCTTTGACCAAGAAAAAGTTGCTAACGAGGATGCCGTCAGACACTTTCCAAGTATTGGGCGTGGTGACCAAAAAGCTCAGCGTAGCAAGGAAAATGATCGATGCCGCGATACCTGAATAGAAGGCGATTTTGGGTTTAGACAAACCAATTAACAAGCCCGCCGCGACAATGATTTCGGTTGCACCGATAAGGTTAGAAACCATTTGTACTGATAAAATGGAGTACAGCCAGCCCATTAAAGGGTGGTTGTCCACTAACGGTTTAATCAGCGCCGCTTCTGTCGGTGTAAATTTATAAACGCCAATCCACACTAATACTAAAACAACACCAAGCACGCCGAGTGTATAACCGATATTTCCATTAATATTATTACGTTTAACTGCAATTGTTTGTTCTTGCATTACTTTACTCCAAATTCAATAGGCCAGAATATGACCCTTGAACTTGAAGATAAATTTCGACTTAATCGTGACTTTTTAACGGCTTTGCTGCATCTCCTCAAATCCACCAGCATTGTGCACTTGAGTAAAGCCTTGAGAGATCAAGTAGTCATAAGCTCGGCCTGAACGCGCACCGCTTCGACAATAGACCACGATGGCTTGCTGTTTATCGATGTTGGCAAAGTGTTGTGCGAGATCGGAAAGGGGGTAGTTGATCGCGTCGTCTAGGTGGCCAGCTTGAAATTCTTGCGGTGTTCGTACATCAACCACTAGCGCGCCTTTTTCAATCCATTGCCAGCCCTGTTCTGCGCGGGGAGACGCAAGGGCGCTGGCACTTGCTACATTCAGTATCGCAATCAGTACAATAAGGGCTTTGTTCATGGTTGATCCTTAATAATTTAGATAAGAATTTGGTGATGATAAGAGACGTCATATCACAAGGTTGATTTTAGAGGACCTCATCATAACGATGCTGTGATTGATGAAACGATACGTGAAAATATTCATGCTGATTTATTGTAAGCGTTAGGTCAGCGGCAGGTGATATTTTGCCTTTGGGTAAAAATACTATTAACACTTATTCCTATAAATCCATAGAATGCGCGCACTTTGTTCACTAACGTACAATTCATGAAAATTAAATCCATTCTAATTGGTTCGCTTATGGCAGCCTCGTTATTTACCACTCAAGCGCAAGCGGACGACAAGTTTACGCTAGGCCGTACCATTTTATTAGAGCATGGCAAAAGTGCAGCAAAAATCCCAATGGTGATTTGTCGTCGCACTAACGCAATCCAAATTAAGGCTGAGCGAGATCTTAAATTACGCAAAGCGGTGGTGAAATTTCAAAATGGTGAAAGCAAAACCATTAACTTCTACCGTGATTTTAAAGAAGACGAAAAAAGTGATTGGCGCTATTTCGGTTACCGTCGTTGCGTGAAAAGCATCGATGTGTACGGTAATTCAGAGCGCTCCACTGGTGGCGTGAGAGTTTACGGAAAAGAAAAAGATTAGATTTGAGATTAGCCACCAGAGAGGTGGCTTTTTTTTGTTCTTTTTTTGCCATCGAATTAGTGATTGCCGTAACGGAGTTTGATTGCGTTTATTCGAGGCTTATTAATGATGATTATTAAATCTGCAATTGTGGATAACAATTGTAATTAATCGAAACGATAAAAAGTCAAAAAAGAACAATATTAACCAGAGCGGTATGGTGATGGTGTATTTTGTATGAATCAGGAAAAATCGGTACAACCTCACGAATTTTAAAGGGTTTGTAAGTGTTGCTGTGGTTGGTTTGTTGAGAATTCGTGGTGGTGCATGGCGGTTATTGTTGTGGATTGCGCGTTTTTTATTCTTGATTGGTAATGTTAACTAGATAAGGACGCTAGGATTTTTCCTACAAAAGCCTTGTTGAGTGTCGATGTTGCTGCTTAAAAAAAATACAAAACGTTCGTTGCTAGGAGCAACGAGTGAGAACAATATTGTTCTATTTGCAGATGGAAGGATTGCCGTATTTGTATTGAGTATAACGATTAGGCTATATAAAAATGAACCTCAAACTCCTCTCTGTGTTAACTGTTTTAATCTCTATCATCACGCCATCAATGTATTCCATTGGTCTTGAATTTGACCGCCGAACCGCCAGCGTTCTTGTAGCAATACTGACCTCGATGACAGTGGTCACCTCCGTATTATTCATTCGCGCTCGACTAAAATTAACAGAAGTGAATTCGGATCTAGGGAATTTTCTCAACGAACTGCACTCCTCGTATCAATCTTCTTATCAGAGTTTGAATAACAACGTAAAAGAGACGGAAGAGTGTTTTCTCGATCTTGAACAGATCTCTGCATCGACCGTTGAACTCTCTTCAACATCGCAAAGTGTGAGTCAAGAAGCGTCAGTCGCGAATGATGCCACTGAGCAAGTGCTGAACGATCTACAAAATGGTCGTCGTTTAATGGAGTACGATGGTCAAATTGCTATGCAAGTCTTTAACTCGATTGAAGATTCTGCTCAGATATTTGCTAAATTGTTTGAGTGTTCAAGCAATATCAACTTGGTCGTCGACACGATTAACCAAGTCTCGAATCAAACATCATTGTTGGCACTCAATGCCTCGATCGAAGCAGCACGTGCCGGTGAGCATGGTAAAGGTTTCTCGGTGGTTGCTAGTGAAGTACGTAAACTATCGATGCAGACTCAGCAGAGTACCTTGGTGATCAAGGATGCCGTTGAAAAACTCAATGCCTACAGCACCAAAGCACAAGATCACATTAATAAAAACCAAACAATTATTAAGAAGTCATTTGCGTTGTCGAAGCATTTAAATGACGCCTTTGAAAGTATTAACTCCAGTACTCTGAAGCTTGCATCAATCAATGCCATAGTGCATGAAACGTCAAGCAACCAAACGGTAGTGACCAGCGATTTATCATCTCGTATTGAAGATGTTTATAGTAAGTTAGATAACAGCTTGGCAAATGCAAAATCGATTCAAGAGAAAAACGCTTATATTAGCGCCATTATTACCAATATGAAGCAATTCAGCCACGACGATCACTCTAATGTGCTTTAGCAAAAGAAAGGTGCTAGGCACCATTTTATTGTTAGGCACCATGCTATTGTTCGGCCTAACATCGTCTCCTTCGATGGCTGCGATTACCTGCCAAGAATTTACTGAGCAATTTAAGCGGCAAGATTTTACTAAAATTGAAAGTATGTTTGAACGAGCCGTTCAAGAGATGGGCTACCCACACTCTTCGGTGTACCTCAATCAGTTTTATGCCAAATCACCCTCTGAGCAGGTCAAAGAGATCAGGCGAGTTTATCGTGGGTGCTATTCGCTAAAGAAATCGAATGAGCACTTGGTGAATTTGATTCGCTAAACTTTAACGATGTTAGCCGATACGTAGAGAAGCAATACCGTAATGTGTTCTCGTATAGACATGCAAAGGAGCCAAACGAGCATGTTGAGTTCGCCGTAAAGGTGCTCGTTGCGCTACTTGTTACGTTGATCTGGTGAGAATTTGTTAATTATTGCGGCGTTTGTTTAAAATAAGTCCCCAACGTGCGGGTTCTGCTCTATAATCTGCGACCGTGTTTTTGGTTATGCTTATGTTTGGTATTAGCCGTTAGTTTTAGGAACAAGATATGTCATTTGCATCACAAAATTTTTCTCCAGAAATCGTAAAAGCGCTCACTGAATGTGGTTACGAGAAGTTAACTCCTGTTCAGCAGCAAGCGATTCCTATGGCTCGTCGTGGCCACGACATTCTTGCTAATGCTCAAACGGGTACCGGTAAAACGGCTGCGTTTGCGTTACCAATCATTCAAAACATTTTAGATAAACCAAAATCACGCAACCGCCACCAAGCGCGTGCTGTTATTTTGGCACCTACACGTGAATTGGTTGCTCAGATTGCCCAAAATGTTCGTGATTACACCAAATACACTGAGCTAAAAAGTGTCGCGATTTACGGTGGCGAAAAAATGGCCTCTCAACAAAAAGCACTTGAGCTGGGTGTGGATATTTTAGTTGCGACTCCTGGCCGTTTGATTGAGCACTTAGAGCTGAAAAACGTATCTCTAGTGAATTTAGAATTCCTCGTATTTGATGAAGCAGACCGTATGCTAGACATGGGATTCATCTCTGCGATTGAAAAAATCATGCAAGGTGTGAAGACTAAGCCACAAACCATGTTGTTCTCAGCGACGTTCTCAGCGCAAATGAACAAACTAGCGGGCGAGATCTTACGTGCACCTAAGCGTATTGCGGTTGCGCGTGAAAACACCACGGCAGAAACCATTGCTCACGTCGTATACCCAGTTGAGCAAGAGCGTAAGCGTGAACTGCTGTCTGAGCTAATTGGCCGCAAAAACTGGAAACAAGTATTGGTTTTTGTAAACTACAAAGAGACGGCGAACGAGCTAGTCAAAGAGCTAAAGTTAGACGGTATCAAAGCGGTTCTTTGCCACGGTGACAAAGCGCAAAGTGCACGTCGTCGCGCTCTGGACGAGTTCAAAGAAGGTAAAGCACGCGTGATGATCGCAACGGATGTTGCTGCTCGTGGTCTTGATATCCAAAACCTACCGCACGTAGTGAACTTTGATATGCCATTCCTAGCGGAAGACTATGTACACCGTATCGGTCGTACTGGCCGTGCTGGGCAAAAAGGTAACGCAATTTCATTCGTTAACCGTGAAGAAGAGCTAACTTTACAACAAGTAGAAACCTTGATCGGTCAACGTATCTACCGTAAAGAGTTGGAAGGTTACGAGCCGAAAAACCGCGATGCGCTGATTGAAAAAATGCACTCTAAACCAGCATTTAAAAACCGTAAAACGCGTACCAACAACCCAAGCGATTCAAACCAAGGTGATGCAGAGCGTCGTAGCCGTTTGATGCGTATGATCCGCAATAAGAACAAGTAATTCTATAGTTGCAGTTGTCTGCACAAGAATAAATGACGAAAGGCGATACCATGGGTGTCGCCTTTTTTGTATTCAAATTTAACGTCGATAGCAAAGGAAAGTGAGGAGCTCATGTCAGATCTCTATGCAAAGCACGCGGTAAAATATGACCAAGTGATTCAGGAAAATATCTACAACGCGATGTATGACTTCTACACCATGAAGAACTTGATTGGTGATGTAATAGGCTTAGATATTGTCGATGTTGGTTGCGGCTCGGGTGTTTATGCTCAGTATTTTCTGGAGCAGAAAGCAGGAGAGATCACCTGTATTGATTATTCTGCCGAGATGATCAAGTTAGTCGAAGAGAAGCTCGGCGAGCGGGTAAGCGCTTATGCATCTGATGTTTCTCAAGGTATCGCGATGGTAGAAACGAACAGCGCCGACTTGGTCGTCAGTGCATTGATGCTGCACTATATTGAGGATCTTAATCTGCTCTTTGCTGATATCAACCGTGTCCTTAAATCCGGTGGGCGCTTTGTCTTTTCCACCCATCACCCATTTCCAGATTTAGCATCGTCGCTCACCGGTAACTATTTCCAGCGTGAGAAAATTAAAGATACGTGGGATACGGTAGGAGAGCCGGTTGAGGTGCAGTTTTATCGCCGTTCGCTGACGGAGTTCACTCAAGCATTGCGTAACCATGGCTTTATGATCAGTGAAATAAGCGAAGGCGAAGTCGCGCCTCAAGCAAAAGAGCTGTGTGAGAAGACCTATCGCTATCTTACAACCCAGCCTAACTTCTTGTTTGTTAGTGCGGTAAAAGTGTAACGAGCGGTCGTGGGTCGTAGTTGCATTGCTGAATTGAATCGCTGAATCAGTGAGTAAATCAAGTGGCAACACCGCGTGTAAAAGATGCACCGCGGTGTTGCCATACAGCCGTAAGCTTAATGAACTTCAGCTAAGGCCTTTTGTAGATATAGACTGGTTGAACAAACATCGTTGTCATGGGAATGACTACGCTGCCCGCCATGTCGGTTGAGGATGTTGACCACTTCCATATTTTTACTGCTCATTGCTAGTCCTGAATTACTGTTATTCACAGGGGCTGGAACGCCTTTGTATACGGTTGCTTCAACATTGATCTGATTGATGGTTTCTGGTTTTACCTTATATGGGTTGCTATCAAGTACTGTAAAGTTCGCGATCTTCCCAATATCAATGGTACCAATTTCGTTTTCTAGTCTTGCGGTATATGCAGCATCAATCGTGATGGCTCGCATTGCTTCATCTACAGTAATGCGCTCTTCGGCACCCATCACCGTTTCACCGGATAAACCAATACGGTTTACGGCGGCCCACACCATTCCAAGGGGCTGTGCTGGCGCCATCGGTGAATCTGAATGCAAGGATAAAACGCCACCGGCATCAATAAATGAACGACCACGTGCCATTGTTTCAGCACGTTCTTTACCGACGCCTTCTTCTGCATACAATTCTGCAAGAATATGCGTGTAGTAAGGGTTTACACTAAAGTTGGCGCCGAGCTCGACTGCTTTAGCTATATCACCTTTGTCGGTAATCCCAAGATGGTGAAAGCCTGTGCGATGATCGGTTCTTGGTTTCTCTATATTAAGCTTCTCGACGATATTGACGGCCGTTTCGAAGCCTAAATCGCCATTGGCATGAACGATGATGGTATAGTCATCTTGCCAGTAAGGACGCATACTCGCTTCCAAATCTTTTGGTATTTGCATCCATTCGCCTTCGTGGCCGTCAATATAACCATCTTTCATTTGCATCAATTGGCTGTACATCGCACCGTCAGAAAATAACTTAACGTATTTTGGTAGCCATTTAATTTGCTCACCTTGGTAGGCTTCATGCTGCGTTTGTTGCTCTGCGATGGCTTTGCCTTTCACGGGATCATCACCCGCCATCATGTAGGTAAAGTTCCCCGCAGGAATGAGCCAATACTCTAGAGGAAAACCATCGGTCTCGAGTATCTCCACAACTTGTGAAAACATTTCCGGTGTCGCGATCACACCCGGATCCACAGCTGTTGTGACACCACCAGAGTGAATGTAATCTTTGGTGCGCTCCATGCCAGTGGCAAACATACCACTTTCAACCCAGAATTCGAGAACGTCATTAAGGATCAGCTTACCGCCGGCCTCAAAGGCGTGTCCACGCTCCCAGTCTAGCTGGGTATAAGCATGGCCTTCCCCCGACCAAGAAGCCTCATCCCAACCAAGCATTTCTATTGCGGCATCATTGAAAAACAGCTCGTGGAAGCTGCGGTGCCAAACAATAATCGGGCGCTCTTTTGAAATGCTATTGAGCACTTCTCTGCTGATTTCTTGTCCATGGAAATAGTTGTGATAACCCCAGGTAATTAGTGGCTCTCCTTTTGGTGTGCTAGCTTCAATTTCTCGTAAGCGTTCCAGATATTCTGCTTCACCGGTAATACCTTTGACGTTCCCCCATGGCAATTGCCAATCTGCTGGGGTGATAAATTCCGTACTCAGTAAGATCCCCATCAACCAAAGGTGAACATGAGGTTCAACAAATCCCGGTGCAATCACACTGTCTTGAAATGAAGAATCGATACTGAACCCTTTGTTGGATTGGTATTTTTTTGCCAAGACTGTTTTGTCACCAATATCCAATATCTTGCCATCTTGTACGGCAATTGCATTTGCTTCAGCGTAGTTTTGATCAGACAGCGTAATGATGTCGTTAGACACAAAGAGAGTAATTGGGGTAGAGGGTTGCTGAGCAAGCGTTGGCGTTGCGACTAACCCAGAAATGATGCTTGAAAGAATAATTTTTTTCATTGTGATTCCTATTTATCTCCCAAAAAATAACTCAAATAACAACTCAATATTTGACGATGAATGACAAACTCCGCTTGTCTCAGGTGTTTAATAAAGGAAAGAATATGTTTTATATTGAGTCCTCTTTCACATTTCACTTGTAAATTAGCAGGCTTTTTACGTTTCTAATAACGCATAATGATGGGGCTAATCCAACATGTTTGATCGGTAGCGCTAGGCATGGATAGAGAAATGAAAGGGGGAGATGATGTTTTCTTATGAGCATTTAAAATCGTTCTGTGCGACGTATGACGAGAATAGCTACAGTGGTGCAGCTCGCCTGTTAGGTAAAGATCGCACCACCATCAGAGAGCAGATAAAGGCGCTCGAAGATAGCTATCACGTGATGCTATTTTCGATAGAAGGAAAAAAAGCGGTACCGACCGAGTTCGCGCGCTCTATCTACAAGCAGGCCCAGTTGCTAGTGAGAAACAGTGAGCGGCTTGATGTTCGAATGCTACAAGCTTATCAACAGCCGCTAAGCTCAATTGATTTTTACCATGATACGCTGATGCCAAACGACTTAGTCATCGAGATTGAAGCGTTTGTCATTCAACATCACCCGCATGTGGTTTTAAATTGGTTGCATCGCAATAGAGATGAAATTTTGCAGGAAGTGGCCAATGGTCACAACCAGGTCGCCGTTATGCAACATCGCATGGAAAACCTCTCTGAATACCCTATAGCGGCAATCAAACTTGGTGATGGTGACTTTGCTGCGTATGCGCGAGTAGGGAGCCCATTGTTTGATTTGGATGTGGTGCAATTGGAGGATTTGCAGTTAGAAGCGCAATACATCAGTGAGAATCAAACTAAAACCATGCCTGAATGGTTGGGAATTTCACCTTACTATCGCACGGTCAGCAACAACGACATGCTACTCGACTTAGTTAAGCATCATGGTTGGGCGTTGTTACCCTGCAATCTCGCAGAGGAAGCGGTGGCATCCCAGCAGATTCGCCGTATTGAGTTAAAAGAGCTGACTCGTACCGCTAAGTTTGGCTTGTCGTTTTTTTACCCACTGAGTTTTGAGGCAACCGATGTCTATCAAGGCTTAGTCGAGGTGATAAAGCGGTACGCTAAAAAGCATCTATGACTTTGCGCCAAGAAGATCGGCATGAATCAAAAGAGTGGGGTTAAGCCGTGAGTCACTAGCCACTAATGAGCTCACCACCTAACCCCAAATTGTATCGACTGATCTATAGACAGCAAGGCAAGTCGAATGTGTTTGTGCGAAATCTAACGACCAGATTCAATGATCTGCTGGGTTACCTCGCCAATCAAGCCCGGCTGAACCAGTTTGAACTCGATTTGTTTACCCGACGCTTGAATCTCTTTCATATTGTATTGCAACTGGGTGTAGTCATTGCCCCACTGGTAGCGCATCAAGGTTTCACCTGACTGCAGATGGTAGTTGACGGCATATTCAGTTGCGTAGCCAGCCATTACGCCATCGATTGGCACGTTGGGCGCGTCGTGGGGAATTTTATAGGTGACCGAATCGAGCTTGAGCATGCCATTAATGATGCTACTTGGCTCGGTTAAGTGCCCCATATAGTAACTAGAGTGAATAAAGCGATCTTCTGGATTTGCGTTACCACCGGTGCCTAAGTTGGTTTGAGAATATTGGTTTTCCAGCTTGCCCCAGCCGCGTTTTGAGCGTTCAACATTAGCTAAGTGCTGATCATAGTCAGGTTGGTTCGTCATCACCGTGTATTGCTTACCGTGCCAAATGCGAGGGCCTTCTTCTCTAAACTCGACAATCGCAGAGTCGCCACTGGTGTCTTGCAGACTAATGTGCAGAGCAATACGAATTGGCACACCTTCGATAAACTCAGTTTTGGCAGGGTTCTCTTCGATAAAAGCGACCGCTTGCTCTACGGTTGCAAACTGAGCCAGTAAGTGGGTGAGGTAATTTAACGCGCCAAAGTCGCCATCTTGGTTACTCTCTTCAGTTGCCATGCCACGGTCATACAACATGTTGCCACTTAAGCCTGCGCTATTGATCCCATCAGTAATCACGCCGTAAGTGGTGAGGCCAGTAACATCGAATTGGGTTTTTAACTGATTGTTGTGATCAAAATGGGTTACATATGAACTGCTTTTTGGCAGATTGACCAAGTGAGGGTCGGTTTGCTCAGACCAATCGAGGGTGCGTGAAACAAAGGTGCCGTTGGTATCGGTATCCCACAATAATCGAGTGCAAGCTTCCGCTGCTGTCACCATACCGATAGAAAAGGTCGCTATAATCGCGCTAGAAAGTACTTTTTTGTTCATAGATGTGGCCTCGTTTATTGGGGAACAAGGCCATCATAGTGGGAATTAAATTAACGATATACTGCATTGTGATGGGTTAAATCCATCATTTAAGCGGTGGATATCAATTTATGTTTGATAGCTAACAACGCAAATATTCAATACACAGCTCGTGAAACGCATGCGCTTGGGGGGAAATGGTGCGATCCATTAAACGAAAAATACCGATCTGGCGCTCCAAAGGAGGATCGATGAGTGGGATCCACACTAAGCGTGTTTCGTTGGTGGGAAAGGCCATTTTCGGTAGAGTAGTAACGCCAATCCCCAACTCAAGTACTGAAAATAGCGAAGTAATGTTTTCGACCGAATAGAGTGCCTGCTCGCTTAGAACCCGCGCCGGTGTGGGATCGAGTAGCGTACAAGTACCATTACGAATAAAGGGCTGTTTAAGTAGGGTTTGCCACTCGATGCCTTCAGGATTCGCTGCAATCGGGTTATCGCGCAAGCAAACCACACCAATCGGATCAGAAACCAACGGCGTAAAATCAATCGCGCGATCATCCATATAGGTGAAATTACCCACCGCGAGATCCACTTCGCCGGATAACAAACGGCTGGCGACCCCTGCGGCATTATCATCTATTAGGCTTACTTCCACCTCAGGGTATTGCTGACAAAACGTGGCGAGAACGCTCGGGATTAACTTCGCCGCCACCGATGGGACACTCGCAATACGAACTTTACCTTGTTGACCGGCAGCAGCAGCGCGTAAATCGTTATCGAGTGCACTATACACATTCAGAAACTGCACGATTTTCGGTACGCAGATCTCCCCAAAGGGGGTTAACTTAGCTTTATTTCCCGCCTCGAACAGTGGCTGACCGAGCAATTTTTCTAGCTCTTTTATCGAAGTCGAGAGCGCCGCTTGTGAACGATTCGCACGATTTGAGGCCGCGCGAAATCCTCCTTCTTCTACCACCATCACAAAATGCTTTAATTGTTGCAGCTTAATGCTCATCAGTACGACTCCTGCCAGCCCTTTATTCACCACACTTTGTTTAAGGTGATAAATAAAACTAATCAAATGAAAAAAATTTACCGTTAGATTTATCGAATGTCAAAGTGCAATATTTAACTAATGAGAAACATATTGATTACATCTTTTATTGCAAGGGTGAAGGTTGATGAATAAACACAATAAAAAGACGCCAGTTAAAACAGCACTATTTGCTTCGAAAGCCCCGTTAGAGTGGGCGATTGTTAACAATGGCACCCTCTATACTGCGCAGATCCCCATCGATGACACTGGTGTTGTCGTCGCTGGCGGTATTGAAGCACAAACGCGTCAAACCTTTAACAACCTTGTTCACACTTTGGAATGTGCAGGGGAGTCGTTAGATTCTGTACTGCAAGTGCTGATTTATGTCACTGACCGTGAGTACCTAAAAACGGTCAATGAAGTTTATGCCGAGTATTTTTCAGCGCCATACCCAAATCGCGCAGCGATGGTGGTGGCAGGGCTCGCTCGTGAGGAAATGCTGGTGGAATTTGTTGTCTATGCCAGTGCCACTACCGCGACGATTGACTCAGCGGCGCAATAGCGGCATGAGCACATCAAGCAGGTAATCACACCTCTATACTCAAACGAGTTAACTTAGATTATTAGATTGATATTAAACGCTGGCTGGGAAGATTAAGTCGCCGCCAAAGTGAACAAGGAAAGCATCATGACTCAACATCAATACGCACAAAAAACCTTTACTCAAATCACCAATGTGGCGGCAGAAAAGGCGCTTTACATCGGTGGTGAATGGCAATCAGGCGTGAGTAGCGTCAGCAATATCAATCCATCAGACATTGCTGAAAATTTAGGCGAGTTTGCTCAAGCAAGTGAAGCACAAGTTCAGCAAGCCATTGCTGCGGCAAAACAAGCACAACCCGAGTGGGAACACACGCCAATTGAGCGCAAGCAAGCAGTACTACAAGCGATTGGCGATGAGCTGATTGGACGCTGTGATGAGCTTGGTGCACTGCTGGCTCGTGAAGAGGGCAAGCCTTTTGCCGAAGGTCGTGGAGAAATTTACCGTGCCGGTCAGTTCTTCCAATACTTTGCTGCAGAAGTTCTACGCCAGATTGGAGATAACGCGGCGTCAGTTCGTCCGGGTGTATCGGTGGAGGTTACTCGTGAAGCGGTGGGGGTGATTGGCATTATTTCTCCATGGAATTTCCCAACCGCGACGGCGGCTTGGAAAATTGCACCAGCGCTGGCTTTTGGTAACAGTGTGATTTGGAAGCCTGCTAATTTAACGCCAGCGAGTGCGGTTGCGTTGACTGAAATTATTCATCGCCAAGGTTTACCAGCAGGCACATTTAACTTGGTATTGGGCGGCGGTTCAACCGTAGGCAATGCGCTGATTCATTCAAAACAGATCAACGGCGTCAGCTTTACTGGTTCGGTCGATACGGGCCGTAAAGTGGCCGCCGCAACGGCGCCAAATTTCATTCGTTGCCAGCTAGAGATGGGCAGTAAAAACGCCTTGGTGATTGCTGATGATGCTGACATTCAAATTGCGGTTGAAGCAACGATTGCGGGTTCATTCTCTGGTGCTGGGCAAAAGTGTACCGCCTCATCGCGCTTGGTGGTGATGGACAGTATTCACGATGCGTACGTCGAAGCGTTGATTAAACGTATGAGTGAGCTGAAAGTTGGCCATTCGCTTGACGAAGGGATCTTTATGGGGCCGGTCGTAGATGGTAAGCAACTGGATGCCAACTTAACGTGGATTGAAAAAGCCAAAGACTGTGGTGCAGAGTTGGCGTTTGGCGGTGAGCGTTTAACCATGCCACACGAAGGCTTTTATATGTCACCAACGCTGTTTGTGAATACGAAAAATAGCTGGGAAGTGAACCAAGAAGAAGTGTTTGCACCGATGGCAAGCGTGATTCGCGTAGCGGATCTGGATGAAGCTATCACGACCGTTAACGACACCCGCTTTGGCCTGACTGGCGGCATCATTACGCAAAGTTTGCGCAGCAGCGCCATCTTCAAACAACAAGCTCAAACGGGCTGTGTGATGGTTAACCTGCCGACAGCAGGAACCGATTATCACGTGCCATTTGGTGGCCGTAAAGAGTCAAGCTTTGGCCCGCGTGAGCAAGGCCAATATGCCAAAGAGTTCTACACCGTGGTGAAAACCGCTTATCAACGTCCTTATTAATTGGTCAAAACTTGGGCTAAGGGAATAGCCGCAAGCAATGGCGTAGAGATTGGGTGTGAGAAATGGACGCGTTAGGAATGGATGCTTTAGAAATGAAGGCATCAGAAATGGATAGAGGAGTGGCTATGTACCAGCAACGGATCGTGATAGATGGATTGCAATACTGCAATTGGGATCGAGAGTATTTCCAAACGCTGAAAGCAAGTGGCATTACCGCCGTGCATGCCACGATTGTCTATCATGAAAATGCTCGTGAAACCTTAACGCGTTTTGCGGAATGGAATCTGCGTTTTGAGCAAAATGCGGATCTGATCATGCCAATCCATTCCATGGCAGATGTGGAAAGGGCCAAGCAACTAGGCAAAGTGGGTGTGCTATTTGGTGCGCAAAACTGCTCACCGATTGATGATGAGATTGGCTTGATTGAAGTGATGCGTCGCCAAGGTTTGCTGATCATGCAATTAACCTATAACAACCAAAGCTTATTGGCGACGGGGTGTTATGAGCAGCACGACACGGGTATAACGCGCTTTGGTAAGCAAGCCATTGCTGAGATGAACCGTGTTGGCATGATCATCGATATGTCACACAGCGCAGAGCGCTCAACGCTTGAAGCGATCGACCTTTCGTCTCGTCCAATCTGTATCAGCCATGCAAATCCTACCTTTGCCCATGAAGCGTTACGCAATAAATCCAATACGGTGATCAAAGCGCTGACGGAACGTGGCGGCTTGATTGGTTTTAGTTTGTACCCATTCCATTTGCCAAATGGTAGCCAATGTAGCTTAGACGACTTCTGCCAAATGGTGGCGAAAACGGCCGACATGGTTGGGGTTGAGCATCTAGGTATTGGTAGTGATTTATGCCTCAACCAACCCCAGCAAGTGCTGGAGTGGATGCGCAATGGTCGCTGGTCAAAAGCAATGGATTACGGTGAAGGTTCTGCGAGTAATTCGGGTTGGCCTGATGCCTTGCCATGGTTTAGTGGCAGTCAGGGGATGGAGAATATTTACCACGGCTTAATGCAACAGGGATTCAGTGAATCCGAAGCAGGCCAAGTGATAGGAG
This sequence comes from Vibrio sp. N418, assembly GCF_000222565.1. NCBI lineage: Bacteria > Pseudomonadati > Pseudomonadota > Gammaproteobacteria > Vibrionales > Vibrionaceae > Vibrio > Vibrio sp. N418. The sequence goes on along the minus strand of NZ_AFWD01000051.1, from coordinate 72,426 downwards.
ATAACTGGTTCCGCTTTTTACAACAAGGGCTAGAACCGAGCTAACAGCCATTAATGCACGCTGCCACAATCATAATTATAGAGCAGGTGTGAAATACACTTTTTGTTGCCCGCCAATGCTTCTTCACTGCCTTGGCGCGACATAAAACCTCTGGAGTCAGAGTATGTCTGATTTATCTGATAGCATGAAAACCGCTTCCGCGAAGTCATCTTCAAAGAAGCAAGCAACACTACCGCATAGCAATGAAAGCTCGGTAGAAAAATTGGGTTTAGATAACCCTGCCTTTTGGTACAGCGGTGGCTTTATCGCTTTGTTTGTTGGCCTCGCTTTATATGATGGAGAGTTACTTTCATCACTGGTTAATTCCGGGTTTGGCTGGGCAGTAAAAGTTTTCGGCCCTTACTGGCAATTACTACTTCTTCTCACTTTTCTTATTGGTCTTGGATTAGCGGCAGGGCGAACAGGCAAAGTGATCTTAGGTGGTATTGCCAAACCTGAAATGGATGGTTTTCGTTGGATGGCGATCATCTTCTGTACGCTGCTTGCTGGTGGCGGCGTGTTTTGGGCGGCCGCTGAGCCCATTGCGCACTACGTAAGCCCGCCACCGCTATATGGCGTGCAAGACAACCCACAACAAGCCGCAGTCAATGCACTCTCACAATCCTTTATGCACTGGGGTTTCTTAGCGTGGTCAATCGTTGGTAGCTTAACCTCGATTGTGGTGATGCACCTTCATTACGAGAAAGGGCTACCGCTTAAACCGCGTACGTTACTTTATCCATTGTTGGGTGAGCGCGCACTAAAAGGTCATACAGGAGCATTGATTGATGCGTGTTGTATTGTCGCGGTGGCGGCAGGCACGATTGGGCCAATTGGCTTTCTAGGTTTGCAGGTTAGCTACGCGTTAAATGCTCTATTTGATGTTCCTGATGGCTTTACCACCCAGCTAATCATCATTCTTTTTGCTATCGCTCTTTATACTCTATCGGCCCTGAGCGGCTTGAATCGCGGCATGCAAATGCTTAGCCGCTACAATGTGATTCTCGCGGTCGCTTTAATGGCTTATATCCTTATTTTTGGTCCAACCAGCTTTATTTTTAATGGTTACATTCAAGGTGTGGGCAGCATGTTAGATAACTTCATCCCAATGGCCACCTATCGTGGTGATGAAGGGTGGCTAAGCTGGTGGACGGTCTTTTTCTGGGGCTGGTTTTTGGGATATGGCCCGATGATGGCGATTTTCATTGCGCGTATTTCTCGTGGCCGCACCATTCGCCAACTTATAGTGACCATCAGCATCATCGCGCCATTGGCGACCTGTTTTTGGTTCACCATTGTCGGCGGTTCAGGCCTTGCGTTTGAAATTGCCAATCCGGGCAGTGTCAGCGCCGCTTTTGAAGGCTTTAATTTGCCGGGTGCACTATTGGCTGTGACGCAACAACTGCCAATGCCAATGGTGATTTCGATTCTATTTTTGATTCTCACCACCATCTTCATCGTCACCACAGGGGACTCAATGACGTACACCATTAGCGTGGTGATCAGTGGTGAAACCGAACCCAATGCCATTATTCGCACCTTTTGGGGCGTCATGATGGGGGTAACGGCGTTGATTTTGATTTCGCTCGGATCCGGGGGGATCTCTGCCTTGCAATCATTCATCGTCATTACGGCTGTACCGGTATCGCTTATCTTGCTTCCTTCGCTGTGGAATGCGCCAAAAATCGCAGTCAAGATGGCAAAAGAACAAGGGTTATAACGAACAGAGTCAGCCAACAAGCAACAGCAATAACGTGAAACGCGGGAGCATTGACTCCCGCATAAAACCTAATACCGACTTGAGGAGTCAATATGCCTTTAGTCGGTACCACAATACTTATAATGAATTAGGTGGTGAGCAAAATGGATGCACATCGTTCAACAGATTCTAAGGCAGTTCTGCGTAAAGCAGAGATTGTTATGGCCCCTGAAAGGCTAGGAGCTATGCATCAAAGTCGAATCAGTTTTGTACGCAGTTTGATTCGAAAAATGGCGCAGCAACAATGGCGAGTGACCAAGCATGAATGGCAATTATGCCCACAAGGTTTCGGCCATGTGATTTATAAGTTGGTCACGCCCGAGCACGTCTACCATTTGGTGGTGTTTTGTGACCAAATTGCTGACAGTGAACGTAACGATCGCGTGATTGCCGAAAAGTGGGATGTGACGTTTGCGCTGGTCTATGGTGATGTTGATATTCCTTTGCTAGAACAACTACGAGCGAACGTGCCGCTACAAGAAGCAGGACGTAACCCCAATAAGGTACTCGTACTCGCGCGAGCCAACAAAAGTGTGCGAGTGTTTGAGCATATCGTTTCTCGCTTGGCGCAAGGCATCCAGCCAGATCCGCAAGAGTTAGCGGAAGTAGGTTACATACTGCGCACCACAGCAGTATATGGCAACGGCAAGTTCGGCATCGCCGATTTCAAATTGCTTGAGAACAACGCCGATTTCAGCCAATCCTTTAGCGCGCAAATGTGCGCCGTCTACTTGATTCGAGAATTCAGTTTGGACTGGGTTCATTATTTGGCAGAGCAACAAGGTGGCGCTCAAGCAGTAACTCTGCATCGCGGGCTACAACGTTATTTAGGCGTGGGTAACGCGACAGGTCTTGGTATGGCGCCGTATTTAATCAATCATCCTTGTGTGGTCGATCAATGGATGACCACCCGTGAACGCGCAATCTCTCAAGTGTTATCGATGCCTTGTGAGATGGGGTATTACGCGCCGTTATATGATTTATTAGCCAAAGCACAATCTCATCTGCAACAAGTGATCACCATTAACCCTGCGCAAAATCAGCTTAACCTGCGAGCGATTGATGAACTTGCTCAGTTAAACCGACAGCTCGACGACTATCTTCAACATTGCCCTACGTGGCGTGAGCTAGTGGAACAAACCGCAACATTGAGTTTAGAGACTCAGGAGATGCTGCTGTCTAGCTTGATAGAGCTTTACCCTGAACTGGTCGATGATTTCGCTGAGCAAATGAATTGCGATGAAACACTATCATTAGCTAACGGCAAAAAGGCGGCGGACTTATTAGCGTTACTTGAAGAGAAATATCGCTGGGCGATAGACGCTGACTTTACTCAGGCTGAGAATAACTATTGGTTCTGGTATCGTTCGCAAGATAAAGAAGAGCCACGCATGGGTGTACGAGGTGAGGAAGCGGGAGAAGAGCGCGAGTTACCCCTTGATATCGGTCGCCAAGTGAATCGTTTATACCACGCACTAAGTACGCATTCAGCCGAGACGACATTGGCTGAGTTTCTGCTGCGCGAGCCAAAATACCGTGCCATTGCACGTCGTGTCTGGACGCTTGGCAATAAAGAGATGGGTGATATTCAGATGAACGTGTTACGCGAAGATGCGTTGCCGATGCATTTATTGCGTTGCAAATTGGCCATTTTTGGCGCTACCAAGTTTGATCCGCGTTCAGACAGATGGGTACGAGTGACCTTTTTCCAAGGCTCACCGTTGCTCGACGAAATTCAAGACCCGAGTTACCAAGACAACTGGATATTCCCGTTGTTACCCAATGATGTCTATTTCAACGAAGCCTATTTTGATGACCAGAATGCGGCTAACTGTGATGTTACACAAGGTGAGGGGGGATCAGCACTATGATCGTTTCGCATAATGAATTGGTGGCGGCAGTCAACAAAGCGTTTATGGGTATGCGCCGTAGTTGTGGTGAAGGTGACGTGATCGCCAGCATGGTTGCAGACCTACAAATGGTTGGCCTGAATGGTGTCTATCATTTTAATAACGCCAGTAGCTATCTTGGCCTTGAAGATGATAGTCCGGTCGATATTGAGAGTCTCGCCGATGGCCAAATGAGTATTGATTTGCATGGCGGCAGCGTTGCCTGTCACTTACCCGTGGTGATTGACTATGTGTTGGAACAAATGGTCGGCGCTAAATCAGTTAATGTCACCTTAAGCCGTTGTCATAATCGTTGGTTAGCCTACAGTGAATTAGTCAAGTTGGCGGCTAAAGGGATTGCTTGCCGCGCAAGTTGGGACAATGGTTCATCGCCAAAACGTACCTTGTATATACTGAATCGCGGTTGTATCGCACCAGAGCTTTATTTCTCAGACAATGTGGCTGAGTCTGAAGCAGACTTACATTCATTGGCGCTTGAATTGTCGATTGAGGATTTTGCTTTACCTGTTAACAGTCATGAGTACACGACTCATATTGAAGCGCAAGAACTGCAACAATCACTGCAAAGTGCGTGGCAAGATGGCATCTTTGTTGATGACGGGGAATGGGCGACTTTGAAGCAGAATGCGACGGTGTTTTTAGTCGAAAATAGCCAGCGTTCAATGCAAGGTGCAGGGGAGTTGGTTTAACTCATCTTGATTAAACTAAGCGACTATTTATTCGATTAAGGCCGGAAATAAGACTTAACGGCACGCTAAGCAGTGCCGTTTTCGTTTCTACTGTTTAGCGAATTACCGTGAGATCTTGGCCTTTAAACTTGGCGACACTAAAATCAGTGTCGCTGCTGTAGACCTGACAGTTAAGCTTTTCTGAGCCTTTCTTTGAGCCGTAAGCCAACTCATAGCAGAACACGTTGCCGTATTGGCTTAAATCAAGTGCTTTACCCTGTTCATCTTGCGCTTTAACGCCTTTTTTTACGCTTGCCCAAAACGGCGCGTAGTCAATCGCTTGCTGTGCAGGACACAGCCAAATATTGACGGGAATGAAATTTTCAATCTCGATGCTGGCCGTTTTCACAATGCCGAATGAGTCGACCATCTCAAGGTCGAGAATGCCATAAAAGCGATCAAATGCGCCGCGCGAAAGGGATTGCCACTTCACATCCACTTCAGTACCTATGTTTAGGAATTTGTCTTTATGTCCCCAATAACCGTTTGGCAACTCTTCAGATTCAGGAACAATCTGTATATTTGCGCTTGGGTTAGCTTCGTAGTGCGTGGGGCGAAATTTAGGATCAACCGAAAGATAACCGATTGAGCCCATATAGACCGGGTCAGAGCCAAAGGTCGAAATGGTGAGTTCACAAGGGTCGACTTGGGCTGATGCAGCAAAGGAAGCGGTGGCAGTCGGTATTAACGCGAGTAAAAAAAGTAGTGGTTTCATCGGCTTATCCTCAACAAATGAGGCGTTTTTATAGCAGATTGATCACCATTTCACTAGTTGAATAAAAAGCAGATGCCAAATTTTTGATCACACGACGGGGTAAAATTACGCGTATTGGTGGCATGTTATGCTCTGGCCGTATAAGATGGCATCTTATAAAATAAAGCTAGATAAACAATGAGTTATGATGATGTTTCATTCTTAATAGCTTAGCGGTTTTATCAATATGGATAATGAGTTCTTGTGGTTAATAAACTGAAAAGTGCCGGAATCACCATCATCGGTACTATTGTCGTGGCATTTGTCTTTTCGTTGTTCAAATTCGACGGTATCCAGCTCTCGGGCATTGAACGATATGCCGAAAAAGTCTCGGTAGAAGAAGCTCGTCAGATCGGCTTTACCTTAATGGGCGATAAGCAATATGCCCAAGCGCGTGCTTTTTTTGAGCCAGCCGCCATGCAAGGTGATGTGCCCAGCCAAATTACCTTAGCGACGCTCTATTATTACGACACCACGGTGAACGATCACTTTAAGCTTTCTTATCAGTGGTTCAGTAAGAACTCTGATCACCCACTGGCGCAGTACTACCTCAGCCTTATGTATCATCTGGGTGATTACGTCACAAAAAATGCTCAGCTTGCCCAGTACTGGCAACAAAAAGCAGCGCATCAATCTTTGCCTGTCGCCCAACATAATCAAGCAGTGATGTATCTCAATAATGGTCAATATGCGCAAGCTTATGTTTGGGCGAGCTACGCACGTAAAAACGGTTTCTCACGTGCATCTGCGGTGGTTAAACAAGCGGCTGAGAACATGACTCCACAGGAAAAAGCGCGGGCGCAGGTGCAATATGATGGCAATAAAGCCAAGCACATCTGGCAAGGTGAAAGCGACAATTCGTTCAGTGCATTATTAGAAGGGGCATTTTAGCCATGTATATTCAGTCGCTAACTTTGCATCTAGATGATGAGCAAACTCGCCATTCACCTGTGATCACGAGCCGACGAGCCTTGTTACCTGCACTTAACGACCTCTTACAGGGCGTAGAGGTGGATTTATCGGCAGCGGATGAACAGGGTGTGGTGTTACCGCTACTCGTCGCAGAGGCGAAAGTCAGCAACAGCCGCATTTATCTGAGTTATCACCTGGTTGATCAAGAGAGTGGGTTACTGACCTTAAGTTATGAGAACGCGAGCGGTAAACTGCGTGATAAAGAACTCGGGCAAGTTGCGCGTTGTGAGCTTGAACATTATCTCGAACAGATACTGACTTTGGGTAAAAATGCGTTTATCGAGCAATACTTTCCACCTGCCGTATTATTGGAAAAAGCGGCCAATATCATGGCTCTCAGTGTGGTGATCTTTGCGGTATTGGGGCTTTTATCGCTGTTCTTTTTCTCCGACCTAGTTTGGCAAGATGAAGTGTTCGATCAAATATGGCCAGTCGCTACGGTGGTCTATCTAGTCAGTGGCGCCATGCTGTTACCCAAAATGCTGTCAAAACAAACCCGTGAACGTGCACAAATGATGGGGCAAAGTCTACCAAGACAAATGTTTGGCTTAGTCGTAGGGAACCTGATGCTGACGTGTGGTTTGATGCTCGGTGGTGCGAGTATTTGGCACTATTTAGACGCCAAACCCGCCCAAGTGGATATTGTCTTTGCCGACAAGGCGCGCGATTACTACAGTAAAAATTGCAAAGGTTCGGTGCGCTTAGAGCAATTTTCAGGATCGATCTGTTTAGAAAATAAAGCCTATTGGCAAGTCATTGAAGCAGGCACTCAAGCGAAAGCAACCGGGCAGTTATCCCCGATCGGCTTTGCTATTGAAGCCATTGAGTTGAAATAAGTAACGTTGCATATAAACGGTGATGTCGATCACTTGTTAATTTAATAATCTCTGGCATAGTGCCCGCTTATTTTCTCTAAGAGATTGCTTTTACATAAATTTCAAGGGCATCGGATGCATCAAAATAGGTTAGTCACCGAAAATATAGCGAAACTTCGTCAAGATGTTAAAGCTGCAACGACTCAAGACCATCTCTTGGCTGTTATTAAAGATGTCGAGCAGCATGTTGGGCCTCTCGATTATAAAGACCCTATTATGCACGGGTTGAAGTGGTTTTTAATCGCTGCCAATGTATTAGGTTTTCTTTTCATTTTCCTCCGACTTGGCTACGAATGGGCAGATTTCGTTGCCATTTATCTTATTGATTGGTCTAGCGTGTGGCTTCCTATTGTTAGCTTGGCCTTGCTCTTCAACTATGGTTATGAAAAAGGCTGGTATCCCATTGCCTTAAAATTCAATTTACCATTATTGGCCGGTGTAATGGCGTCAGTTGTGTTCTTTTTTCCAGTGTGGAACGAAGGCTATTGGGCGTTTATGTATGGCTTTGGCTATGTGCTTTCAATGGGCGATATTGATGAGCGTCAGTTTAGTTTTATGCTTTGGCTGACCATCACTTCTTGTGCGGTGTGGTTTTGGTTAGATAGCCGTGCCAACTGGCGTAAACACCTTTCAGAGCGTATTTTCTACCTTGATGCGTTGTTTGATAATCAATTGAAAGAAATCGATGAAGATCCCGCGGTTTCGTTGGCTTATCTACAAGATCAGTTTAAAGAATTTCACCTTGGTAATGGCGCGCGCGATCTCCTCAGTTTTTGTGAAGGTGAGCATCAATGGCAAGATCAAGGGAAAGAGCAAAACTTACACTACTATCTGTTTAACTTCGAGTTTACTGAAAAAAAGACCAAGATGGTCTCAGATGGCAAGGGCGGCTATAAATCTAAAAATGAAGACGTAATACACAATCGTTACGGTATTATCTTAGATTTCCCATATCAGTCTGAGTTAAGCATTGATGGCTACAAAAAAGGCAAATACGAAGGCGAGGAATATGAGACAGAATCGAACGCTTTCAATAAGCTATTTGACACCAAATCAATCGATCCGATTAGCGCAGCTTTGTTTCTAAAACCAGCGGTGATCGCGAGTATCATGCAGTTTGAGAAAAAATGTATTAGCCCGACGATTGAGGTGAATCGTCATGGTCGCATCTGCATCTCATCATCAAGTAAATTGATTGTCGAAAAACCAAAGCAGAGTTTATTAAACCCGGCGACGTTTTATAAAGAAATTGCTAAGAATACCGAACTTGTGCGGGTGAAACGTATATTAGGTTTCGCTACCGATCTTGTTCGTTATAACGATAATAATTTTAAGTCGGACAGTTAATTCGACGTAATTGAAAGGGAAAGAATCATGGATATAAGTGTGTTATTGGTCTTGATTGTGGTTTTAGTCGCAGGCTTTATTGCGATGCAATATAACGCCATTATTGCCAAGTTTAACGCAGTAGAGCGTGCGTGGGCATCAGTTCTGACCCAAGAGCGCCAAAAAAACAAAATTATCCCTCAAGTAGAAGCGTTGGTAGAACAGTACCGCCTACACGAATCAGATGTACTGAGCAAGGTGACTGAGTTGCGTTCGGCTTTGTCAGCGATGGATGCGAGTGCCGGTATTGATACCGCGCAACTGGCGGCAGCAGAGCAACAAATGCAGTCGCTAATGCAGGGTTTAAAGGTTGCCGTAGAGGCTTACCCAGAGCTCAAAGCATCGGATGTATATCTAAAGCTCATGGCTGAAGTCAGCGAGCAGCAAGAGCATATTGGTGCCGCGTTACGTATTTTTAACGCCAATGTGGAAGACTTTAATAATGTGATTGAAATGTTCCCGAGTTCAATCGTTAATAATATGCTGCTACGTAAAGAAAAAATACAAACGTTCACGGATAGCGAAGCGCAAGCAGGGTTTGAATATAAACCCAACTTTTAGTCTTTCATGTTGAGATATGTTTAAGGCGTCATTGGTTCAGTTATATAGGCTTTAGTCATGCACAGTAACCGTATTGTTACCCGCAATATCGATAAAATTCGCGATGATGTGGAATCGGCAACCACTCAAGACGATTTGCTTACACTGATTAAGCATGTTGAAACCCATTCTGGGCCGTTGAATTATCGCGATCCTACTTTGCAGGCACTTAAGTGGTTGTTAACTGCGTTTTGTGCGCTGTTACTGTTCTTGATCTTTATTCATAATGACTTTGAGTGGGTAAGCTACATAACCCACTACCTGATTGATGATGCTGGCTTTTGGATGCCTGTGATATGGGCGGTGATAGCCATGAACTTCCTCTATGATAGAGGCATCTATCCGATCTCGGCAGGCTTAAACTTACTGCTGCTCAGTGCGTTGATGGCGGTGGTGGTGATGTATGTGCCTCGTTGGCCTAAAACATTTTGGAATGCAGTTGAAGAGTTAATTGCCCTTATCAGCTTTGGCTTTTCAGACTATCGGTTTGATAAAGAGCTGACGTTCGTGGTACTGGTGTTTCTGCTGACCATTGGCTTATGGGGATGGCTCTATTTTCGAGCCAACTGGCGTAAGCCAATGTCAGATAGAATATTCTTGCGAGATGCACTGATAAACAATGAGTTAACTGAAATTAAAGGCCAAGATGCTGATAACGTTAAATCGCTGGCCAAGCAGTTTAATGAGTTTCGCTTAGGCGGGAACAGCGGAAAAATAGTCTTGCTATGCCAAGGTCGCTACCAAAAACCGGGCAGTAAATTCGCATTTCGTCTGTTTCATTTTCAATATACAGTGACTAAAAATAAGACAAAGTCGACCAGTGGCGGTGGTTATCAAAGTACAACAACCGAAGAAGTGCACAATCGATACGGTATCTTACTCGATTTTCCGTATGCGAGTAGTTTGACGATTAACGGTTATAAGAAGGCAAGCTATAAGGGCGTTGACTACCATAGTGAATCAACAGCATTCAATCGTTTCTACACCGTGCGGTCAAAAGAGGCATTAACGGCGGCGCGAGTTCTGAAACCAGCCGTGATTGACCGATTAATCGAACTTAGGCAGCAATTTGATTATCCAACACTTGATATCAATGACCAAGGGCGCATGTGCATCTCAACATCCACGCCATTGATTAGCGAAAAACGTCAACATAGCCTGTCTAATCCAACGGAGTTTTATCAAGAGATTGCAGGCCATACTGAGCTGGTTGGTGTAAACAAAATGCTCGACTATGCTCACGATTTACTGCGACTCAGTGATAATAATTTTCAGCAAGATAGCTAAAATGTGAATCAACAAAAAACGGGCATCATGCCCGTTTTTTATTGGTTAGCCGTTTAATGATCTCTTTACTGCTCTGCGCGATAGACAAATAGTGCCATGTTAGTCACCGTCTCATCGATAGGTGTTTGGTTAAACTCGCCGGTTTTCTCATCGGTAATCGAGTATTTCATCTCACCCGCTTTCGCTAATCTTGTCGTTTTGCGGCAAGTTTGCATGTTTTTCACGTTGCAGTTTTCTAACCAAGCTTCGGTTGGAAAGTAGGTTGCATATAAGGCGATTTCGTTAGTCGTTGCGTCTTTGGTATGCAGCACTTTAACTTGAACAATGCCGTCAATCATCCCTTCTGAGAGCACGCTATTGATGACTTTTTGGTATTGCTCTTTATAAGTATCTGCGTTATTGCTGACAAACAAGTACGATTCAAGGCCAAATTCCTCCAGCTTTGAGCCAAGCTTGGTTGCAAAGGTTTTGCTTACCTCATGAAAGAAGGCATTGGCATTAGGATTATCGTAGCTTGAGTTAAGGCCATCCCCAGCCACAACCAATACCCGTTTATTTTGTGCATTGTCTACTTGGGGATTGCTACAACCTGCGAGTAGGGCAAATAGTGTAACTACAACCATGTTACGCAGTAGGGATATTTTATTCATCTTCTAAAATCTCACAGTGAGGGAAGGCATCACGGAATGCTTGCGGAGCGCGAATTGGCTCATAGCCATGTCGTTGACTATAACCATCATGATATATCGGCGCGCTAGCACGACGAAGATCCAACTGTTTCAGCTTTTTCAGTTTGAAGAGCACTGCCGGAAATTCTTCAAAGTGGTTGTATGACAGATCAAGCACTTCAAGCTTATTTAATTTACTCAATTTGGCAGGCAGCTTAGAGATATGGTTAAAGTGTAGATTGAGTGTTGTGACATCTACATATTGCTCAATATTGGCGGGTAGATCGGCCAAGAAGCAATTATGCATGTCCAATTCAGTGATTTTTTGTCTCGTAGGCAACTGAGTAGGTAAACGCGTTTTGACACTATCAAGATCGTGGCTGTTTTGCATGTAAATATCTGGATAACGGTGGCAGTCGGTCAAGCGTTCTTCATCGGCCCCTTGTAGTACACGCGCAAAGCCACAACCCTTATGCCAGTTTAAGCGCTCACCTTCAATCAGCTCATCAATAATGGCCTGATGCTGGGCACATTCTTCTTTCTGGCTCAATACCCAGAGTAAACCTTCATCAAATCGCTCGAAATAGGCTTTGGCAAAGGTGATGATCAACTCGCGACCCCAACGCTTTGGTAACCCTTTGAGTTTTTGGTACATTGGCCCTTCACCAGTCGGTATCTTTTCCCAGTTTAAACCACGCAAATTGTCTTCAAAGAAAATTCTGTCTTGTACCGCTACTTGGAAATGTTCATCGCCGTAGCCTGCTAACAGCTTTTTAATCTCTTTACGCAGGTTTTTGTCGCTGGTGGTTTTGAGAATAAGGAATAGCGGAATGAACAGATCTTCGGTGACACCACCTTGCTGTAACATCTGAACTGCGACTTGATGGCTGGCAACATCGGGTGACTTCAACATGGCAAGAACACCGTCTATCATGGCTTCACTGCCTTTGGTTTGCAAAAATTGCGGCGCAGCTTGTTCGAACCACTGTTTGAGTGCCGTGTCATCAATGAACAGATAGTTAGCCATTAATGCAGCAGTATTTTTAGGATTGGCTCCTAAAACGACATGAGTGACGCTGTCGGTTAATTTTTTGCTAATGGTGAAACCAAGCTCGTCGGCTTTGGCTTTGAGTTCTGTCGCGGTGAATGGAATTTTCCCGTTCACAAACAACACACTGTCAGCGCTCAGTGGACGTTGTTCTACTGTTGAAATCGCTTTTTGACGTAACCAGTTAATGGCATAGGCTTTAAATGGGGTGTATTTGGCTTCCATGAACGCCAGATAGAATTTGTCCCCTAACACAGACGTGTCGGTAGGAAGATCTTTCGGTTTTGGCGCTCCTAACAATACCTGCCAGCAGTGGCGCTTTTCATCATCAGTTAATGGTGATAGCTGTAATATGCTCAACTGCTTGGTTAATTGTGACGCACGAGTATCTCTGTATTGAATATTGATCGCGCAGTCAACTTGCTCTGATAGTGTCACTAAATTAACCGCATTTTCCCAGTCATCATGTTTTTCGGTGACTCCCAGTGTGAATGAGGAAAGCGTTGAAGCGGTGTGAAGATCATTCAAGTTAGGTAATAGCATGACAGGGTGACGGTAATCAGCTAAGTCAATCGTTAAGGCCTTGAGTTGACTCATTTCGGCAAGATTACCGATCTCGTTTAAAGTCGGCTGTAGTAGCTTTAGCGTCGTCAGGTTTTTATGTTGACGGACTGACAACGGAAGTGTTTGCGCGTCAAAGCGGCCAAGTTTCAATGTCAATAACTGAGGGAGTTGAGCCAAAATTTCGGCATCACCTAGCTCGCCGCATGCGGAGATCTCCAATGATGTTAGATCTTTTGATTGAGCTAACCAATCCAGTTTACTCGTAGATAAGCCACTAATAGAAGCATTAGTGAGGGCGGGTAATGTAATCGAATCTTGAATGCTAAAGCAGTCGCAGTGGATTCTTAAACTCTGTATAGAAGATTGGCCATCCAGCAGGGTGTCTAAACGAGCAGGTGTGTCAAACAGCAATAGCCAGAGTGATTGGATATCTTTCAGATTAGCCAATAAACCATCAGGGAGCGATGGAGCTTGGCGAGTTTGAATATACAACCAATCAATTTTGTCAGCAGAGCCAAGTGCTTCGGGGGCGAAGTGAATGTTGTCGCACTCAATATGTACTTTCTTCGCTTGTGTTCCAGCGCACAACACCGGACCGTGAAGGTGGGTTTCATGACGGAATGAGAGTTCTGCGTCCTGTATAGAGCTTGGAAGCATCAGAGGAGATAGTGTGAGTGGTGCACTTGGCTCATCGTCATCATAACCTGGCATACCACTGCTGATATCAACGGTTGTAAGTGATATCGCACGAGTTAGGTCGATGCCGACCTGATGCGTATCTTCGAGCCTGATTCTACATTTCTCTAATTGAGTGCTTTCGACGCTTAAAAACCCCGGCGCATGCCCCTCATAGGTGAGATTTAGTTGGCGAAGAGCAGGTAGTATGCCGATGGCTGTCAGCGTTTCTGGGCTGTGAGTTCTTGCATGCTTAATGGTATGTAATTGCTGCATGGAAGCAATAGCAGCGCTGGTAAACTGTAAGGGGTATTTGTCGCCTTCAATGCTTTCCAGTTTGTTGAAATGAGTAAACAGCTCATCGTCCAGTATTAATGGCTCAAGCTCATCATCGTCATGATGATCTTTATAGCCGAATTCTATGCGCGTAAGATTGGGCAATGAATACGCAAGTTGCGCCCAGGTTGGGTGCTTGTGAGTGCAACTGTATTCAATAGACGTAATCTCGGGATATTGGTTTTCTAATTCATCGAGTACGTCATCGGTTAATTCAGCATGGCTCATTGGTGGGTTCCTTTTTAGCGCCTTATATCCTATGAGATAAGGCGCTGGTTTTATTCTGAGTTATCGTCGTTTTGCGCTTATTCGTTTTTGAGATTACGTGAGGGCGTCTTCTAAAATCTCACAATCAGGGAAGGCATCACGGAATGCCTGCGGGGCACGAATCGGTCGATAAGGGCCTTCACAGCTGGTTCCGCCTTGATAGGTGTAGGTTGAGATGTAGTCATCAGAGGCGACTGGCTTACGGGCACAGCGTAGATCCAATCGTTTAAGATTCTTCAATGTCAGTAGCACCTCAGGGAAGGCGGTGAAGTGGTTATGGCTTAGCGATAACTCTTCGAGTTCACTGAACAGGGCAAAATCACTCGGTAGCTTGGTTAGCGCATTGGCCGATAGGTCTAAGCGACGAACATGGCGATAGTGTTCAATACCTTTAGGCAGCGTATCAAGTAAGCAATGACCCAAATCTAACGAGGCAATAGTGTGATTTTGCGTGAGTTCGCTTGGCAGGTAGGTCTTTGCTGTGCCTAGTAATCTATCGTGATTTACTGTTGTGCTGCAATTAATATGGCGGTAATAGTGCACCATATTATGTTCATCAAACTGCGCAAGTGCTTGTTCAAAAGCCGCACCACGTCGCCAATTCAAACAATCGCCGTCAATCAACGTCGCGAGGGCGTCAAGTTGCTCGGCAGAGGTATCTTTTTGCATCATTAGGAACATTAAGCCTTCGCCAAAACGCTCAAAATAGAGTTTGGCAAACTGGTTACACAGCAAATCACCCCATTTCTTTTTCTGCTTTTTAAGCTTGTCGACCATCACGCCTTGACCCATAGGACGGCCGTACTTGTCTAGCCCTTGGCAAGTGTTGAATAGAATACGGTCATTGACGGCAAGCTGGAACAATTCGTCGCCCATACCCGCTAGAAGCTCTTTGATTTGCTTACGCAGCTTATTGTCAGAGGTGGTTTTTAGAATAAAGAACAGCGGTAGGCGCATTGCTTCGGTGACACCGCCTTGCTCTAACATTTGTACCGCGACCTGATGAGAGGCCTCATCTGGTGATGCAAGCATCGCCAACACGGTATCACCCATAGCTGCACTGTTTTCTTGCTGCAAAAATTTTGGCGCTTGGTGGGTGAAATAATGTTGTAGACTCGTTTCATCGATCAGTCGATGACGTTCTAAATCGAGTAACTCGATGGACTTCGGCGCGCTACCAAGCAGCACGTGCGTTACCTTATTGTCTAACTTTTTACTGATAGTAAAGCCAAGCTCTGCCGATTTTTGGTTAAGCTCTGCGGCTTTAAATGCACAGCGGCCACTGATGAAAATAATACTGTCTTGCGCCAGCGGCTTTTGCTGTTCGCTTTGCGCTGCAACTTCCCTTAACCACGTTTTATGTTGCGCTTTAAATCGATTGTATTTGGCTGCCATAAGCGCCAAGTGAAACTCAGCAGGCATTGCAGGAAGCTCGGCTGGTTTCTTAATCGCGACGAGAATATTGGCGCACTCTAAGCACTGATCAAATGTGAGCGTCGTACCTCGTAAGATCGAAAGCTCCTTGACCAGATGATCATTCCATAAATTGAGTTCGACTTGTGGCGCCAGTTGTAGCCAAACTGGATTGATCTTGGTTGGATGAATATCTAAGTAAATACTTTCTAATGCGGGTAAATCCGTAATCGAATCCACGTTGGGCAATTGGTTTTCACAACGGTCTTTAGGTTGTATCCTAAATTCTTTTAAGCTGGTCATCGCATTCAGATCACCGAGCGTTGAGAAGGCACAATGGTACAAGCTAAGTCTTTCAAGGTTGCTATTATGACGGATAAACGCGGGTAGTTGTTCACCAACAGGCGCATGTAGGCTGCAATTAGTCAGAGCGGGTAGTTCTGGTAGTGCTGATAGATCGCCAGCAAAGAGTAAATTGAGACTGGTCAGTTCAGGGCTATTGGCTAGCCATATTGGTGGTTGTTCATGGTGCCAATGGAGATTCGCCGTTTTCAGCTTCGGTAAGCAAGTGTTGAATAATGGCGTCATGTCAACATTGTCACTGCGTAGCTCGAGCTCTTCTATTGAGCCATTGGTAGAGATAAAATCTTGCTCGAACTGGGCGTTTTTCACTTCTAAGTAGAGTCGTTCTATTTCAGTTAAATTGCTCAATAAGCCCTTTGGAATAGGGGCGTTAAGATCAATCAACTTTAAACGGCAGTATGTCACGTGGGACAGATTACCGAATAAAGATTCATTTAAGAAACCACTGTTTTGCTCCAGCCAGAAGTGTTCTAGCCTTGAGACATTATCGAGCATTGTTGACGGTAAAGCAGAGGCGGTTTTAATCCCAAGATACAGTTTTGATAAGCTGGAAGGCACGTGGAGTGCTTTGATCGTTATCGCCTCGACATCATCACGTCGATATTCGTCATAGTGGTCTATTTTTAGCTCTGTAACTGGCGCTGCACTCAAATCAATATCGAATTCATGGCAGTATCTAAATAGCGTTAGTTTGACTTTTTCAAGCCCAGAATTTGCTTGGGTATAAAAACGCAGTGCTTTGTTTTTTATCGTGATTGTTAGCGTTTTTAAGTTAGGTAATTCGCCTAAAACCGACAAGTCAGAACTGCTTGAACGGCCTATGTTGAGTTCTGATAGGTGGCTGAGGGTATTTGGATTTACATTGGTGAAATCGGTGTCGACGACCTTGTCGGTTATCAAGCTCTCTAGCGCAGGGAATAAGCTAAAGAAATCACTATCGATGGTTCGCTGCTCAGCGATTTTAGCGACCTCACGGATTTTAATCGCTTTCACATTTGGAAAGGCTTTAGCCACTTCTGGCCAACTGACTATCTCGTCCTCAGTATCAATGGTGAGTTTTTCAACGTCAGGATAAATATGCTGGAGTTTTTCTGCGATACCAAAAGAGAGTAGAACTTTGCTCATGAATGATTCCTTACTACGACATGAACGAGGATAATCGTGAATGGGCGCACGAAATTTGCGTGACTAAAATCGACACTACAACCAAGAGATAACGATTGGTTAAACAAAAATTAGCGCGATGTTAACGTAATATTTTTGTTATATGCCATTGTTTGACTAGCCTCGAGATTATAGGGATAATTGCTGAAAAATGAAACAGTTATAAGAATTGCTTTGAATGCCTCTCTGACAAAAGCGAGCGTTTCTTTAATGCTCAGCGAACCATTTTATGGCCATTATCTTGCTAGCTTACAAAAGCAAGTTATGACGACTGGTGATACAAACTCCCCGAATTTGGCTCCAGTATTGGAGATCAAATTGCATGGCAGTTGTGATGTGGAACTCGTGTGCGATTTAGCTCATTGGCAAACACTGAATCCGCAGCAGCAAGTGGGGGCATTAAAGCATGAAGCGCTTCATCTCGTCTTAGGACACGTTTTTCAAAGAGGGGATTATGCGGATAAAGCACGTTTTGATCTCGCGGCGGATCTTGTCGTGAATCAATACCTACTCGCCGAGCAAATTCTTCCTCATGCGATGACTCTTGAGTGCGTTAATCAGTATCTTGTAACTCAAGGGCAACCACCATTGGCTCCTTTGCGTGAAGTTCGCTATTACTATTTGGCGCTGATGTCATTACCGTTACAAAATGGTTTTACACAACAGCAACTTAGCCAAAGTCAGCACAACTCATGGGGTGAGGTTTACGAGCAAGCTCACGCTCAGCAGGGGTTGTTGGAGCAGCAGTTGAACGGTAAGTTAGAAAACGCTGCTCAACGCACCGAACTTTGCCATGCCATCGGCAGTTTACCGTCTGCGATTGTCGCAATCTTAGAGCAGGTTCGTTTGGCTCGTAATCCGGTTTTAAACTGGCGTCGTGCTTTAAGACTGTTTGCTAATTCTAGTCGTCGCACTTCGGTCAAAAATACGCTTCGCCGACCTTCAAAACGCTACGGCACGACACCGGGCATCAAAATACAGCCTCATCAGCGTTTGCTGGTGGCGTTAGATACCTCGGCGAGTGTCGATGATGAGCAACTTAAGCTGTTTTTTGATGAAGTTCACCATATTTGGCGAGCAGGGGCTGAAATCACGATTGTCGAATGTGACACCGAGATCAAACGTCAATATCAGTACCAAGGAGATATGCCATCAGAGATTAGTGGTCGTGGCGGTACGTGCTTTGACGAGCCGATTCAATTAGCCAATCAGCAACGATTTGATGGCACCATTTATTTTACCGATGGCGAAGCATTGGCCCTGACCGTTCAACCGCGCAAACCACTGTTATGGCTGCTTCACAGTACAAGAGGCACTCAAACTTTCGACCATCTTCAACTTTCAGGCCGTGTTATTCCGATGCACATGGCAACCAAGCGTTAGGTATATTATGAATAAAGCTCAATATCAGTATTATGGCCTGAGTTGTCAGGCTCAAGAAGTTCGCTCGTTTGTCGAACACCTCTTGTCTAATGATACTCAACATATCACGCCTGTGTGTATTTGGGGTCGGCATGGTATTGGTAAAACCCAGCTCGTTGAGCAAATTGCAAAACAAAGAGGCATGCAGTGGCGAGCCATTGCTCCAGCGCAGTTTGAAGAGATGGGCGATCTACTTGGTATGCCAAAAGTTGAAAAAGGCGAAGATGGCCAAGATGTGACACGTTTTGCCCCTCCTCATTGGGTGCCAACCGAAGCTGGCCCCGGCATTTTATTGATTGATGACGTGAACCGTGCCGATGAGCGCATTTTGCGTGGCATCATGCAGCTGCTACAAAACAACGAATTGGTAAGTTGGACGTTGCCACCAGATTGGCACATCGTCTTAACGGCGAACCCCGATGGCGGTGATTATTCTGTAACACCAATGGATGATGCCATGCTGACGCGTATGATGCACATCACGATGCAATTTGATGCCAAAGCATGGGCATTGTGGGCGGAAGGTGCTGGGGTAGACCCACGTGGAATCGATTTTATTCTGACTTACCCTGAACTGGTTGATGGGGAACGCACCACGCCACGTTCATTAGTGCAGTTTTTTACCAGCATTGCCAATATCAGTGATCTAAAAGCGGAACTGCCTTTAGTGAATATTCTGGCGCGATCATGCCTTGATGACGTGACGTGTAATGCTTTTATCGCTTTTGTTGAACAAAACTTAAGTAAGTTAGTCTCGCCAGAGGCCATTGTGAATGCGAAGGATTTTGCGAAAACAATCGCGCCTAAAATAGAAAAAGTCGCAGGTGGCGCCGTTCCTCGCGTTGATATTCTGGCGACCTTATGTACACGTTTATACCACTATCTAAAGGTGAATAACGTCAAACCTAATAAGGTTCAGCTAGGCAATATTCAGGCATTTTTGAAAATGCAGCTACTGCCAAACGATCTGCGTTTAGCAATGATGCAAGATTTGATGAAAGGGGATAATCCTGCCTTAAAAGCGGTATTAGCCGACGCTGAGTTGGCGCAGCTATTCTTAACTAATAGCTAATTAGTCATCGCTTATTAACGTGCAGAGTCGTGATTTACTCAGCGACGGGTTGAGTAAATCACGCTTGCGTTATACATGGCTCACTGGGCAAGATGATTACGAACTGGCCAGTAGTGGTTACTGAGAAACAAGCGCTTGTGCTTCTTTAAGGGTTAACGCTTTATAGCCTTGCTGTTTTAAGCGCTCAGCGATTGTTTGCTGCAACAATGAACTTGTCAGCTTCTTATAGCCTTGATAGCTAAAACCGATTGCCGACTTAGACCCCTTCAGCACCAATACATCATCAGGCTTCACTTCATACCAGTCTTCTTCCGTTAGGCCGCAGATAAAATTGTTGTACCAGAAACGATAGCCGTTAATGTAAACACAACCGTCAGGGCCTTTGTTTTTATAGCCGTGACGAGTCTCTTTGACGCTGTTCAAGATAATCGCTTCGTCAGAGATGAGATGGTGGATTACTACCGGCAATCCTTTTGCCAGCGATATTTGCAGAAAAAGAGGGAT
This sequence comes from Vibrio sp. N418, assembly GCF_000222565.1. Taxonomy (NCBI): domain Bacteria; kingdom Pseudomonadati; phylum Pseudomonadota; class Gammaproteobacteria; order Vibrionales; family Vibrionaceae; genus Vibrio; species Vibrio sp. N418. The sequence continues at coordinate 52,620 of NZ_AFWD01000051.1, read as the reverse complement.
AACAATGACGATGCAGAGAATAGCCTTCCAGCGTTTATGGCGCATCTCTTTGATATGCAAGCTCAGTTCTGACTGTTCATCTCTCATCAACCACAACATGAGTATGACGATAACGGCTGAAATTAGGCCAGCCCCGATGGACAATATCGCATAGAGTTGGTCATTGATCAGCGTGGAAGTCAACACACCCAACAGAGATAACGCCAACAGTGCCATACCAATATAACCTATCACTTTTTTGTAGGTGGGCGTGCCGGGGGCGTAGATGCTCATTGATTCTCTCGTGGTGTGATGTGCGATTAAAGGCTCTAAGTTTTTCGCGGTGATTATAATCATTCCTGATGATAGCGGGCTATTTTCCTATCAAAATACGCCCCATGTTGACCATCAACATAGAATCTTGCGAGCTATCCCTCTATAGCAATGCGTTACATTAGGTATTGGCGGTTGAAGAGTCGTCAAGGCAGGAGGTAAGTATAGGAAATCTTGGTTGGCAAAAGGCAAGACCTGATCCTAGCGGCTCTTCAAAATCGACTCTGAATCTTCGGCGTTAACGTTACAACCTCGTCCCAACATTGCGCGCGATCATCAGCACTTCATCAGCGGAATAGAGGTTTGAGATCGTCGCTTCGATTTCAGCGCCTAACGCATTTTTGTACAGCTCTTGAGCATAGTTATCAGCACGAGTAGTCACCAATACATGTTTTAATACCGCGTCTTTGTTCGCTAATAGTGTTTTGACTAACGGTAAGGAGTCCACAATCAGTTTTTTGCCGACGCCTTTACCCTGACAACTTGGTTTCACGGCCAGTAATTCGAGCTCGAGTACCACTTCGCGTCGAAAACCGCTTTTTTGTGCCCAGGTAATAAAGCCGAGGATTTCATTGTCGCTCTGTGCGACAAACATCATGTAGCGAGGGAATGCGTTTAAATTGCATTGTAGCCATTCAAGGGAATGACTCTGTCTGACGAAGGTGGCCTGATAAATTTCAGCCGCCGCAGTTAAATCGCTTTGTTCCATTAAACGGATGTTCAAACTGGTATACCAATCCTATTTCTGAGTGTTGCGTATTGTATGTGTGAAATCGCGTCATAACCTTGCGAGGCATCACTCTATTGATATCGGATAACTGACATTAGGCATAAGTGGTTGAAATACAGTCAGAATAGGGCGGTTTGGTCTACGTTGTTTTTGGACAAAAGTAAACTAGACTAAATGGTCTAATTTACTTTATTAAAAATACTGATAAAATTGGATAACCTACTTTTAGTATTGAAAGTAAAAACTTGTCCGTATAAAGCAGATTAAATTACAGTCTGCAATTTAAATAACAAGATCCACAGGCGGAACTAATACAAATTAAATTAGTTAATATTTTTTGACAATGGTATAAATTTCTCGTTATTTGCATTTTCAAGAGTTAGATGTGGACTCGCGTCTGTAATATGAAAGCGCTCTAGGTGGTTTTCAATAAACTTCTGTCCTTGATTAGTAAGTCTATCAATACTTTGGTTGAGGCTAACAATGTCTCGATTAAGTTCTTCTAAGAATCGAGTTGATGTATCAATGATGTTGCCCATTTTAGTATCAACAGCCCTGATTAAAATGTCTTTGGCTCTTTCATTATCACCAAACTTTTCTTCGATTCTGAGGAAGTCATTCATTGCTTCTTCAATAGCGGTATCTTGAAGCTCTTTATACTGAATAGTTTTTTCGTATACGAGTTGTTGAGCGCGTTCTTTAAGTTCAAGCTGCATATGACCAATTGCATTAATCGTTTCAACGTTTAACTTGGTCAATTGTTCAAGGTAACGAGCAATTGCTGCAGTAGTTCGCTCCATACGTTCGAACTCTTTTTCTTTTTTCCATTCTTGAATTTCAGCTACAGCCATTTCGATTTCACGAACTCTACGAACTTCTAGATCTACATCAAGTTCTTTTTCCTTAGCCCTAAGTTCGTGATCTAGTTCCATCTCTCTAGTTCTAATTTCGTGTTCAGACCTTGTTTGAGCGGTTAAGGTTTCCATATTTCGTTGATGGGCGGAATCCCTTGCAGATTCACTTCTATCGTGAGACCTACCCTTTAACGGTTCAGAAGCCCAATCACATAAAACTTCCACTGGTTTACTGATGCAACTAAGAAGCGCACCCCCAATCTTACTAAGAAATCCCATTTTGCTCTCCTAATAATCGATTAAATTCTCTTTCAAAAAGAACTTGATCCTTTCTTATTATGTAATTAATTTCTTCGATCCTATCTTTATCTTTGTCAAAAATTGAAAAGATTTTTTCAATCTGTTTGACTTTATCATCAAGAAAGAACGCGTCTATGCAAGAACTGCTTTTGGATTGTTTAAAACCCACAAATTCTTCGATAATATGTTTTAACTTCGTCTGTGTTTCGACATCTTCAATATCAGTGATATTTTTTGAAAATTTTTCAAGATTGCTATTGATGAAAATCGAATACTCTCTTTCAAAGGACAGTGATAAAAGATTTTCGTTGTTCTCATATTGAAAGAAAGCTGAAAAAAGTTGAGGATCTTCACTAACACTACGCGAAACAAGGTCCACCCTTGCATCTCGTAAAGCCGTCAATAGCTCTTGAATTGCTTTAGGATCTATCTTTGTCTCTACTATTTTTCTTTTTATTATCAAATATAATATCCTCAATAAAATTTCTATAGTCTTTATAAATAACTATTTTCTAAACTTCATTTAATCTTGTTAAATTAACAGCACATGCCGAAATTCATGTTTTAGCATTACCACCTGTTAATTAACTGACACTCTCATAAATATTTGGTTTATTTAACTTAGCTTCTGAGCGTATTTTACCGATAGTATCAAGCGTATGCTCTTCAATAAGGCTACTGCTTAGATCTAAGCTTTTAGTATAACTATCAACAAGTTCTTTTAACCACTTCGAAGCAACATCTTCGTGAACTTGAGAGTCACTAAGTGTATGAGAAACTTCTTTTATTGTTTCAGAGAAGAACTTTGCACGTTCTTTACGTAAATCTTCTTGTAGTGTACTGGCGAACTTGATCTCGTCTTTGTAATCTTTAACTAATTCTAGATAGTTTTTCTCAAAGTTATATAACACTTCTAACTTTGTCTTAAGCAGTTCTAGGTTTACATAGCCGTTAAGCTCTTTTTTTAAAGCTTCTGTCAATTGAGCGTGAATTGTATCGTCTACACCTGATGCTTTAACGGCCGAAGAAATTAGTTGATTTAGGTCTGTCATTACGTGCTTTCCATTGATTGTAATATTTAGGTAATTCAACTTATACTCAGGCTTATGCGTATTAAAATCAAAGAATATAAATAGCTATCTTGATCTTGCTCATACACTGTAGAGTCATTAGCTTAAATTACAACCAATGCTGTATTGTCAGTAATTCAAACTCAAGCATCAAAGTAGATTGATAGTGTTAGAAAAATCATGCTGAGTTACCGTTTAGAACAATGAGGTATTTTGCAATTGTAGCGCGTTTTGGGGCATTTTCTTCTTAGCAAACTTAATCAAGCCTAAATCGAAGAGACCGATAATCGGCTGTCGATGCGCAAGCGAGCTGCCGAAATATGGACGTTTTAGCGGCACCCATTAGGACTGTGCTTGCCGACTTGCTGAAGTATTTGCGCATAAGGCCGTTCCTAGGCATCCTGCCTTCACGACATTTGTGCGTCCATGCACGGAACCTGTGGTGGAGAATTGATAAAAAGGCAGGCACTATTTCAATTGGATCTGCCAACACCAATTCAGCCTTTGAAGTGAGGCCTATTTTTAAACGCGTTATAGCGAGCGATAGACGATCTGCTCAAAGCCTTGCGAAATAATCTCATCCCCTTGAATCACAATGCCAAAGCCATGCTCTTCATCCCAAGCGCATTCAAAAACCATCCCTACAGCATTTTTTTCTGGGTGGTGTAAAACAAACGCAGAGAGTTGCATTAACTTAAATATATCCCCAGCCTGCATATCCGCTTCGCTGACCTCACCAACATTTGTCGGGTAAGTTTCTGAATCTTCGTCAAATACATCGAGAAACTCTGACTCTTCAAGTAGCTCCTGATAGTTTTGCTTAATGTAATCGCAGACAAGCGCATAAATACGCTTTTCATTAGCAAAGAACCATTGCTGCATGCTGTCCGCAATAGACAGGTCTTCTTTAGTGCGAAAACTAACATTGCCGTAAGCCTTAAAATCATGCCAAGCACGCAGCTCAGTCGTACCTTCGTGAAGCTCTTCACCTGCTTGCCACGTGATTTTTGTTGTTTGCATAATAAACTCGTAAAGTGATGATTATATTAAAAATATTTTGTCACAAATGTACAGTTTAAAGCAAAGAATAATATTCTAGGCTAAATAGATCGAATGAGAGAGCGAACTGGTGAGGGTTTTCTTTCCAAACCACTATTGACCTGTCTACAACATCACACTTTATAGTGGCTATATTGATTGAGAGGGCGCTTTTTCTGCACTCTCCAAAGTAAGCAGAGAGACATTATGAAACGTTTAATTTTACGCATCACACTCTTGGTATTCATGGCGCTTGGTAGCGTAAATGCCACCGCTGATGATTCGTTGGTGAAGTACGGTATTGCGCTATCTCATGATGGTGAGCAAATTGCGTATGGCAAAAGCGGCAGTGGCAACACGGCGCTGATCTTCATTCATGGTTGGAGCTTAGACAGCAGGCTATGGCAAAACCAAGTGAGTGAGTTTTCCAAGCACTATCAAGTGATCACCATGGATTTAGCTGGCCACGGTAACTCGTCGTTCAACCGTGAAGAGTACACGATGGTTGCCTTCGCCCAAGACATTAAAGCGATCATCGATAAAGAACAACTTGATTCCGTCATCTTAGTCGGCCATTCGATGGCGGGTGGCGTGATAGCCGAAGCAGCGAAACTGATGCCGAAAAGAGTGAAGGGCATTATTGGAGTCGATACATCGCAAAACGTGGCGCTACCAGTTTCACAAAGCGACTTAGATGCAATGACCAAACCGTTTGAAGACGATTTCCAAGCGGGTATGACGCTATTCGTGCAAGGCTCGCTACCTAAAGAGGTAGACTCAGATCTTCTTTATTGGGTAACGCAAGACATGGCCTCAGCACCGCCAGTTGCTGCGATAAACCAGTTCCGCCATTATCTCGGCCAATATGTGACAGGCGAAGCACACCGCGTGTATGAAAGCGTGAACGTGCCGGTCATATTAGTCAATGCGCGCTTATGGCCAACGGACTCAGAAGCGAATAAGAGACACATTAAGGACTACAGCATCTACTACATTGAAGACTCAGGCCACTTCCCTATGCTAGAGCAACCAGAACAGTTCAACAAAACACTGATGAAAGCGATCAAGTCAGTCAAGTAGGGCGGTGTATTGGTGAAAGGGTAGCTGTATTCGTTCTATCGCTAAAATGAAGGCCTCGCGTTTGCGAGGCTTTTTTTGTGTTGTACAGAGAGTAAATCACTTGGGCAGATATTCGTCTGGTTTAACTGACAATCCTTTTTTAACCTTCTCCTAGTTTACATTTACCCTCCCTGACATCGACCATCCCTTGGCTTGTTATTCCTGAAAGAGATCATTTTGATTGACCAATCACCGAGTCAGTAGAAATGCTCTTTATATTGGCTTGGTTAGAAATCGAATAGCATGTCGGAAAAGAGTTGTCTTGATTCTGAACTATTGTCACGATGTGTCACGTATTCGACATGGACGTCCGTATTCGCTGATGGTGACAGCTTGATGCTCCAAAGCGCGTTGAATTGATTTGGGACCATTGAATATCGTACATCGATGATATGTAGCTCGTCGTCGGGGGATCGCGCTAGAAAGCCGTTTGAAAACTGCCTGAAACGTTCAATGTCTTTGGCTTGTTGCGAATTAGGGTCTAGCCACGGAAAATCCCGGCTTAGATCGAGCTTTACGATGGACTCGCCGGGATATTTTTTTATTGAACGACTAACTCGAATGGCGTCAACATGGTAGTTCTCCTCCGTTTCATAAATGACCTTCCAAACCAAAATATTTGCAAAAGTCGGCTTGGCTTCTAATTGAATCGGTACGTGTTGCCGTTCTTTCGCAAGTTGCCAACCTACCGCCTCAGCCCTGTCTCTTTGAATCATGCCGAGCGTGGGATAAGTTAAAGCCCAAATTACTGCGATACGTGCAAGCCACGCATTTCGTTTTAGTAGGGTAAATACGACTAAGATCAATAGGGGAAGGGTGAACGCTGGATCAATCACGGACACAAGATTCCAAGCGTAACGTTCTTTGGTTAGAGGCCAAAACAGCTGAGTACCATAAGAGGTACAAGCATCCAACAACGCGTGAGTGCTATAACCTAGTGCGCAGTAAAGCCAGCTTTGCTGAAATGATAGTTGGTGCTTTTTGCCTAATAGTCGGTGTAAAACCAGAGCACATAGGAAACTGCCAAGAGGAATAAAAAAGAGTGAATGAGTAAACTGACGATGGAACTCTAAAAAGAGTAAAGGATCGCTTTCAGACCGGATCAAGACATCCAGATCCGGTGCCATTCCAGCGACTAGCCCGAAGAACCCAGCGATGAGTATGTGTTGTTTTTTGCTCGCCGATAGAGAGAGGGACGCGCCCAGTACACCTTGCGTTAGTGGATCCATCATTAACTCATTGATTACGTATTAATTAATAGTAGGTCATTGGCTGAGCTTCACCACTAAAATGCCAGTAATACGAGTGAATGCCCGCACATTGCCATCGACTCAGAAGCAAATGAGAAACCTATTAAGACTTCACTTGCACGAGGCTTTATTGTGTTCTGAATAATACTCAATATTAACTGTACCCGTGTTTCAAGCTGGCGCAGGATTTCTGAAAATGGCTTTGAATTACCGTCCTTAGACGCTCAATTTCTACCACGTTTTTCCTCTGATAGTGATAGAATCTCTGCATCAGAATTATCGGGAATCTCTATGTTTATTCATCATGTTAACGACATCGACTGGCTGGTGATTACAGCATTTGAAGAACTGAAATCGATGTTTATCGAAGATGCCGGTCCAATCCCGTCTTACTTCTCTACCAGCAGTGAATTGAGCCTGATTGATCAAGCCAAACGCAGCTATGGATTTTTGCCTACACTCCGCGGTGTGATCACCGATACCGGCACGTATCAAAGTCAAGAGCTCGAAGAAGATTTGATCCCACAGCTTGCATGCTTAGTTGAAGGGCGTGGTCGAGTGTTCATATATCACGGCAGCTACGTCGCTTTTGTCGATGATGAGCAAACCTTTATCACCCGTATGGACTGAAACTTACCCAAAAAACTCATGACTTAAAGGATTCATACGATGGCAAAAACGATCTCTCTTGTACTTGGCAGTGGTGGAGCAAGAGGCTTAGTTCACGTTGGAATCATCCGCTGGTTAATTGATCATGGCTATCAGATACAATCTATCTCTGGCTGTTCAATTGGTGCACTTATCGGTGGTGTTTACGCTGCGGGTAAGTTGGATCAATTTGAAGAATGGGTCACCAGTATCGACCAAAAGGATATGGCGATGATGCTGGACTTTTCATGGCAGTCGAGTGGTATGTTTAAAGGGGACAAGATCATCGACACACTGCGTGAACTGATCGGCGAGATTTCTATTGAAGAGTTGCCTATCCCTTATACCGCAGTAGCCGCCAACGTCGCCGAAGAAAAAGAGGTTTGGCTGCAATCCGGCTCTCTGTTTGATGCCATTCGCGCCTCGATATCTTTGCCATTGTTCTTCACGCCTCATGTCATCGGTGGTGAAGAGCTCATTGATGGCGGAGTGCTCAATCCTGTACCGATTGCGCCTACCTTCGGAGACAAGACAGACTGTACATTGGCTGTAAATTTAGGTGGTGAACCTGAAACGGTTAAACCGGAAGCGACACCTGTTTCCCGACCAATAAAAGAGAGTAATCTGCATGAGAAGGTTGTTCATTTTATCGATAATTTAGGTAGTAGTGTAAAAAGTAAAATGACCCTTAATTTTGCTGCCTACGACATTGCCAACCAAGCATTTGATGCGATGCAATCGACCATTGCTCGCCAAAAATTGGCCGCTTACCCCGCGGATATTACGCTGGAGATCCCACGTAATGCCTGTGGCACCTTAGAGTTTGATCGCTCAAAAGAGATGATAGACAGAGGCTACCATTTGGCGCAGGCTAAACTGGGCACCCGGCTTTAATGGTTAGCTCGTTGACGTGACGGAGAGAGTATTTATGCCAACTGAACTCAAACAACTTGAACTCCACGAGCTTGTGGCAACAAGAGATGTCATCGTACTGACCAGCTTAGAAATGCCTGCGGTATCTTGGCTGATTGATTGCTATCAAGAGAGTGCGGATATCCAGATTATCGAGAATGCACATCAATTAGATACTGAAGCGGTTTTAGCGCAATGTCGAAGCAGCCTTAGTGACAGCAAAAAGGTCATACTTATCGCGCAGTTTCGGAGCCAACTGCCTATCATCAAGATCGCTTCACTGTGCAATGAGAAGCGTAAATCATTGATCAATATTGAGCTATCAGGCTGGGATGAAGAAAAAATCCGTCCCCACTCTTACAGCAGTTTCTAGATAACGCTGTGAAAGCGATTAAGTCCGTCAAGTAGGGCGGTGTATTGGTGAAAGGATAGCTGTAATCCTTCTATAGCTAAAACGAAGGCCTCGCGTTTGCGAGGCCTTTTTGTGTTGCGAGCAAAGCTTAATCTTAAAAAGGATCAAACATTCAATCACTCTTATTCAAAGGTTAGCGAAAACTGGGCATGATTGCTGGAAGCCCAGGTAGCAGGCCAACCAATGCCATCACGCCACTTAGCACAATAAACATAATGCCAGGCAACACCCAACGGCTCATTTTACTCAGTTCACTGCTACGTTCTTTACAACCGACTAAGCCTAAGTTGTCCAACAGCATGGTAAGAGCCCAGCCAAATGCAGGGTTAACGAGTGCTGAAGAAAAGACAACAATCGCTGCCGATTGGGTGGTTTTCCCTTCACGCGTCATTTCCATTCCCGCTTCTAGCAATGGCACAAACACCCCAACAATAAGCGCAACACACAGTACAGGTTGCCATATCGCCAAATCCATTGGGTAGCCCCAAACCGCAGCGATGATGCAGAACAGAGCCGTCAGCAAAGCGCCGGCAGGAATAGGGCGTTTGGCAATCGCCGCCGGTATGATGTAAGTGCCCCATGAAGAGGTGAAATTCGTGCCACCAAGCAGAGAGCCGAACATTTGACGAATAGAAGCCGTGGTCATGGTATCGTCAATGTTCATATGGACTTTTTCGGTACGTTTTGGATAGCTGATTTTTTGAAATACTTGATGGCCTAGAAAATCGGGTGACCACATCGCGACTGCTAAAATCGCAAACGGCAATACCACCATGAAATGCTCAATAGTTGGTAAGCCTAGCATCCAGCCGGTATCTTCTCCCCACCAATACATTGGGTTCATATTGGGCAAACCCGGTTCGGTTTGAAAAGAAAACGGTGCACCCATGGCAAAAGCTAACGTACCACCGAGCAAACAACTAAGAGGGACTGCTAGCCAACGTTTGCGAAAATGTTCCAATAAAGCATAGAGAATAATGGTGCAAAAGATCACGACAAAAGCAATATGGCTCATGTTGATTCCTTCAGCCCAAGCGAACAGCTTTTTCACTTGAGAAACGGTTCCCACAAAGCCAAGGTAGAGTAACAAGCCACCACACACGCCTTTACTGGTGAGGTTTGCCAACATGCTGCCGCCTTTACTGATGGCTAAGAGTAAGCCAAATGTGCCAATCAACACACCAAATGCCATAGGGTGCCCGCCTGCGGCAACCACAATTGGAATTAAAGGGATGAGCGGGCCGTGTGTTCCTGCTAGGTTCGCGGTCGGCAATAAAAAACCGGAGAAAAGAATGATGAAAATAGAGGCGATGAGTAACTCATAACGAACATTTTCTAAAATAAAGTCTTCGTTTAGGCCTAGCGCCCCGGCAAAAGTTGCAGCAATGGCACCCACCATAACCACTTTACCAATGGTTCCCGCCATTGCAGGAATCGTATCTTCTATCTCAAATCGATAATCTTTAAACGGCAGATTGGGACGCCAACGTTTAGGCGCCATGATTTGTAATTCATGCTCTAAATATTGTTCTCGGGAAGCAAATTCTGAGCTTGGTTTATGTTGCTGTTCATAAGTGAGTTCATCCTCATTGACTTGAGGCTGATCAGGTCGTATATGTTGGGATTCTAAAGTGCTGCTCATGTTGATTCCTTTCGTTCACACTCTAAGGTGTGTTATTTCAACAAACGTTATTGAATCACGGCGCGAAGATTTAGCGGAGTCGCTATATATTTTCTGCCACAAAGAACTCGGCGGTTCTATTTTATTTATAAGTAAATGTATTAATTAATAAGTTAACTCACTATTAAATAGGAATATTAAATTAACTTTTTACTAAAGCTCATCATTGAAATTAAGTTGTTGTTACTTTATACCAAACCTAAAAAAACAAACAGTCTCAGTCAGTTAGACATTAGTCGTAGAGCGCGCTGGAGAGTATGAGAAGCTTTGGCGAGTAAGAGGGATTGAATTTATAGGCTACTCATTTTATTAGTAATTAAGCAAGACGATAAACTGGAGGATGGTCTTATCTTTTGTCGTTATTATTTTTGTAATAATGATACTAGATGCTTATTTGAATTAAGACTTTGGGGGCGTAAGACAATTGTTGTGTTAACGAGTTAGCCGATAAATGACTGAGAATTGCGGTGTTAAATCGTGGTTGGAAACCATTCTGTATGGGATGGTTTGGCGAATATCGATTAACGAATTTCTCAACCGGCGAAAAGCCGTTTCATTCAGCGGCTACCAAAGCCTGTTAGCCGCTTTCATAGCGCGTTCATAGCGCTGAAACTGCACGTGAAGTACGCCGCATTTTGTGTGCAAATAACATGTCATTTATTCTGCTATCACATCCTCAGGATTACATTGAGTCAACCTGTTCTAATAATAAAATAAAGGTGTACCCAATGGTTCATTTGGAACTCAATGGAACGTGGCGTTTGACGTCGCCACAGCGTCCAGATATCGATATCGCAATGACGTTACCGGGCGATAACGTAACGGCATTACTGCAAGCAGATCTCATTCCTAATCCTTACCTTGCCGACAACGAAGCCAAAGTTCGTTGGATTGAAGAGTGTGAATGGCACCTCTCTCGTCAGTTTGAGGTAGATTCAGCCATATACTCAGCAAAGCACGTTTGGTTGACGCTAACCCGCGTTGATACCTTGGCGACCTTCTACATCAATGGTGAACAATCATTCCAGTGCAGTAATATGTTTGCGCAGCAACGTGTTGATATAAAGCCCTTTTTAAAACAAGGCAGCAATACGATTCGAGTGGAGTTTGCTCGCGTGGATTTGGAAGGATTAGAGCGCGCAAAAACATTGCCGTTTCCGATCCCTTCCGCCATGGGGAATAACCAAATACCACACATGAATTTGATCCGTAAAACGCAATGTCATTCTGGTTGGGATTGGGGGATCTGCTTGATGGTCTCTGGCATTTATGACCCGATCCAAATTGATGTGATCAGCGATTTGTGGTTAAAAGGTTTTTCGACCGAACAGCAATGGCAAGCGGATGGCAGTGTGATTGTAACGGCGTTGGTCGAAATAGAAAGTGACCATCATCTGCACGAAGTGAGCGTGGATTTGAATGGGGAGCGCCAAACCATTCAAACCCAAGGCAGTGGTCACTATCCATGTCAGTTCCATATTCGTCAGCCTCAGCGCTGGTGGCCTGCGGGCTATGGTGAATCTTACCTTTACTTGATTAGCGTTTGCTGCGCCGAGCAGACGTTGTCACGCAAGATCGGTTTACGTCAGCTCCATTTAAATAATCAAACCGATCAACATGGCTCTGCGATGGAATTTGTCGTTAATGGTATTCCGATTAATGCCAAAGGTGCTAACTGGATCCCGGTGGATGCCATGCCCGGGAGAGAGAGTGAAAAGCGCTATCGTGATCTGTTACAAAGTGCTGTCGATGCCAATATGAACATGATTCGCGTTTGGGGTGGCGGCCAGTATGAAAGTGATACCTTCTACAACCTGTGTGACGAGCTAGGCTTGTTAGTTTGGCAAGATATGATGTTCGCGTGCTCATTGTATCCCTCTGATGATGGCTTCTTGAAAGAAGTGGAGCAAGAACTTCGCTTCCAAATTCCGCGCTTAAAAGAGCACCCATCGATTGCGTTGTGGTGCGGCGATAACGAAGTGATTGGTGCGATTGGTTGGTATGACGAATCCAAGCACAACAAAGTGAAATACACCGTTAATTACGATCGCCTTAATCGAATGATAGAGCAGGTTATCGGTCAGCAAGATGATTCACGCCGCTTCTGGCCTAGCTCTCCATGTAATGGCGAGTTGGATTTTGGCGATGCGTGGCATGACGACAGCAAAGGCGATATGCACTTTTGGGATGTTTGGCACTCAGGTAAATCATTTGCGGCTTATCTTGACGTTAACCCACGTTTTTGCTCGGAATTTGGTTTTCAATCATGGCCGTCTTTTGCTGAAGTGAAGCAGTTTGTGCCCGAGCAAGATTGGAACGTGACATCGGCGACTTTTGAGCAACATCAAAAGAATCCGCGCGGTAACAGCATCATCACCGAGATGTTCACGCGTTACTACCGTTTCCCGACGGGCTTTGAACAAATGCTGTATCTAAGCCAAGTGCAGCAGGCTATGGCCATCAAAACCGCTTGCGATCATTGGCGCGCCATCTCGCCAGTGTGTCGCGGTATGCTTTACTGGCAATTGAATGACAACTGGCCGGTAAGCTCTTGGTCTAGCTTGGAGTACAGTGGTCGCTGGAAGCAATTGCATTATCACACTAAGCGTTTTTTTGCCCCGCAGTATTTGGTGTTCTCAGAACATACCGGCAAATTAAGCCTGCATTTGTTGAATGATGGCAAGCAATCCGTCACCGTTAACGCGCAGCTTCAATGGGTGGATTGGCAAGGTAACGTAAAACAGCAGTGGCCGATAGAACACACCGCATCGCCAGACAGCAACGCAGTGGTTTGGCAGCTAGATGACGAGTTTAAGACGCTAGACCTAAAATCTGGTTTCTTCTATGTCGAATCACGCGGTGCACAAACCCGTATCAGCAATACATGGTTTAGCACTCATGAGCTAAAAACATTACCAATGGAGAAGGCAAACATTGAAGTGAGCATTGTAGACCGCCAAATTACGTTATTGGCCGACAAACCCGCCTTCTTTGTGCACTTAGAGTGTGATACCGCTGGCCGCTTCGACGATTCCAGTTTCACGTTACTGGCTAATCAACCGCTGACTATCACTTTCTTAGGCGAGGATCTCGCGGCAATGGCCGATTCATTACGCGTCTACCATTTGATGCATTAAGTTTGGGTCATGAAGCGCGTGAGATTATTAATACTAGAGGGCTTATAAAGACAAAAGGGAGCTTTGGCTCCCTTTGTGGTTTTTGGCATAGCGCGACGGTTTTTTTGCGGGATGGGGCTTTGCATTCGTTGCGAGGTCCCCGCAGATTTATTCTTCGCTGATTAGCTTATCGCCGATGAGAACCTCGTTAACTTGAACAACGGTGACGTGTTCCGCCACAACCGCCAGTATCTCTGCTTTGACGCGTTCAAAAAGTGCTGGGTCGCGATAGTAGAAAGTCAGCGTCGGTTTATCGATTTGGCTGTTGCCCATCTCATCCGTGTAATGAATGGCCGCAAACACCATCGCTATCTTGTTTTTATTCGTAGTGCTTTTATTTGTAGTGATTTTATCTATCGCGACTATGCCTTTTTCAGGACACGAATGCTGACGACACGACATCGCGATCACCACTTCTCCATTATCTTGATAAGCCTGAGGAGGGCCACTCATTAGCGCCGCGAAAGCTTCTGAGGTTAACAATGGTGTTTTGCTGAGAAGGTAGCTGGAATGATCGCCAAAGAAATCAGCTCGCAATAACCTAAATTCTCTATTCCAAATAAGCTGATTACTATCTGAAATATGTGGCAATTCAGCGATTAGGCCTTGTTGAACAGTCTTTTTTTGTAGTGTAGCGATGCGCTTCGCGTAAAGAACCGCACATTCAAACGGTGTTATACATTGCTGATTACGCGCCTTGAGCCAAGCGCGTTGTTCGCGTTTTATTTGTTGTACAACATCGATGCTATCTTTGTTTAGCGTCAGATAAGCGTAATACTGGTGATGCAATTGCTGATCTAGATTTGACAGTTCATCATTGCTGCAAATCATCTTTTCAACTGGCGCACGCGCTTGGGTGCAATCAAAGCTAGCCGCATAGCTGAGGTTGGCAAAAAGACACAGACTACTAACGATCGATAGAAGGGCGAGCTTCATCATTGTCATTCTCTTTATTATCACAGCTTAATTCCTAGCTCTTTATCAAAAAGCTTAAAAGTGGTACCGCATCTCTTTGGCGACAGGGTATTGCGTGCCATCAAAGCGCAGCGTCGTCGTTTCTTTCTTGATATCAATAGTGCTGTCGACGCACTCAAAGGAATCTTCCTCTCGGGTACTGCGGAAATGCTTAACTTGCGTTTTAACCGTTAATGGCGACAGGTTAGGCGCTTGCTGATTAGGGTTATTGATGATCACAATACGTTTGGTGCGCCAAAACTCACCAGCACAGGTGGTATCACTCTCACCGCCAAATTGATTAACAATCAAACTGTCGACCAGTAATGAAATTTGCTTGCCTTGGGGTTGAGTTGCGTCAAATTGAAACAGGCTCAACGACTGACTGTTGTATGGGTAACCACCAGAGCCAGAACTGCGACCGACCTTTACGCCAAAGGCCGTTATTTGATCATTTAAATGATATCTTGCGGTATCTAGTGCGATTGAACCCACTGAGATTGCGTCGGAGAAAAGTGCATCGACGAAGAGTTTTCGCGCCAAAATCTGTTTGGATTTGGTATCGACTACCAAGATTTCAAGATCAGCCGTTGAAGCGGCCCATCCCCGTTGCTCTTCTTCATAATAATCAAGCTTCACCGCCAGTAGGGTCAACTCCGGCTTGGCTGGCCATACTTTGCACACGGCATGTGAGCTAAAACCTAGGTCGATAGAGCGCTGGTATTCATCATGTAGCTGCAATTGATAAGGCTCACCATCATTATTGGTAAGCGCTGTGGCCGTTGGGTAAGCCTGTTTTAGAATCGGCAGTAAATTCTGCTGACAAAAGTCATTTGCGCTAGCAGAAAAAGAGATCAGCGACAGCAGAGCTGTCGCGATAGTTAGCTTTACAGCATTAAGTGATAATTGCATTGTTCTTATTTACTTTTACTGGGTTACTTTTAGTGAGCTGCTTTAGTTGGATTACTTTTGCTTGCACTGCTTTTGGTATTCGCTACTTGAGCAAACAGCTACCGACTTGGCTAACATCCAGATTGCTGTCGTGTTCTATATAGTTTTTCGCCATACACGCAGTATAAGAGCTAAAGAAAGCTTTTAATTGTGCTTGAGTGGTTTGACGAAGATGAGGCTCCATCGCCTTTAGTGCCTCTTGCTGGCATTGTTCTTTATAAGGTTTTAATGCCGACACACAGCTTTTTGGATTATCGAATGCTAGGCATGAGCGGTATTTGTCTTGCGCACACAACACCCCTTCACCTTCTTTGATCAGTGTCGCCATGGTAAAACGAGGATCGTTGGTTTGATTTTCAGCGCTGTTGTCATCGGCATTTAGTAGCATAAATGAGCGTTTGGCGATCACCGAATCGCGATAGAGGATTTCCAGCGTCCAACGACCTTCGACTAACTCGTATTTTTCGCCAAAGTACCACAGAGCCAAGTTGTTATCATGGGCGAGCATGGTGTCGTTCCAGCTTGATGTGGTGAAGCCTTTACCACTTTTCGGATCGGTAATGGTTGGGTGAGTCATGCGCACGGTGATCGGGAACTGTTTTTGATTTGCCAGTGCAGGGCTGACTTCACCTTGAGCATTTTTAGGTAAGGTGACGGCATAGCGAAAACCAATATACTGGCCAATGGTTGGCATCACAATTTGGCTAGCAACAATGTTATATTGGCTGCCGTTTTGGCTGATGGTGCCACCTTCAATCACGCTCACTCGTGGTGAGAGCAAATTGGCGATGCCTTGTTGATCGAGCGGTTTGTTTGCCAATGCCACCGGTGTGCCTTCAATCGACAGCATTTCAGGGTAGTAGTCGACGTTAAAGATTAAAGTGCGTAGAGGATTATTAAACGCGACCAGTTTTTCTATTTGGGTAAACGGTGCGATATCCAACTCTGCAATGCGGTTATTGTTTAATTCAAGCTCGCTCAGCGGCGCTTGTGAATTAAATTCAATATGATCAATTTGGTTATAATCGGCTTTGATTTTCTCGAGTTTGGCATTTTGACCTAGCATCAGTTCTGGCAGCTGATTATTACGCACCGACAGGACTTTTAGATCTGGATTTTGACTCACATCAAGCTGCGACAATTGGTTACTTGGCAGGTAAAGAAATGCCAGTTTTGGATTGTGCGATAAGTCGATGTTTTCGAGTGTCCCGACCGATAAGTTCAACATTCTAAGTTGCGGGTTATTCGATAGGTCGATCGTCGACAACTGATGGCGGCTGACCCCAAGATCTCGTAGTTTGCTTTGCTGGCTCACATTAAGGCTAGTGAGTGGTGTTTTATACACATACAGGCTAATCAGTTCCGGATTGTCGCTCACGTCAATCTCGGTGAGTTTATTGCCCGAAATGTTCAAACTATGCAACTTTAGGTTACTAGAGACATCGATAGCAGTGAGTTGGTTTCCGCCAAGAACTAGACGTTCTAACTGCTTCAGATGGCTGACATCAATTTCGTTAATCTGATTATCCAGCAGCACGATATCGGTTAGTGCGGGCATATAGCGGATTTCGCTTACATCACGGATTTGTTGGCCGTTACAATTTAGTTCAGTCACTTGTGCAAGTTCAGTCGCGCCAGTTTCTTCAACGCATTGGGCGAAATTGGGGTCGACAAAGTTAACCTCGCTGATCAACTGCGGCGTCGGGGACAGAGTACAACCATTTAGAGCGAGAAGAGCCGAGGTAATAATAGCGATGGAAAACTTCGGTGATGTCATTTAATGCGCGTCCTTGGGGTGTTTATTGACTGAATCTTAGCTTACAACGTGTACCAATCAACATAAGTCTTTGAATATGGTTACTACTGATTAAATCATGCGAACCATTGTGCCAATTTGAAGCACTTGCTTAACCTGATTGATTTTACGCTGAGTCTAACCAATAAGAGGTATAGCTGTTTAAGCGGAAGAAATTAACACAAAGTGCGAATAGTGGCATATAACTATTTGAATAGACTGATATCAAACTATGCGTGATGTGATGTACCAACCAAAGCGGTTAATTTTTCATCGCGGATAAACGATGTTGGCTATAAAGATTGATTGGCTTTTAACGAATAGCGACAACCGAAAATAACGATAGATGCCCCAAGTGCTTGAATGAGGGTGATGGTTTCTCCTAACGTGAAATAGGCGACCACTGCCGTTGCAATTGGAACCAAAAGTTGCAGCATATTGAAGGTAATAACGCCACTTTTTTTGATGATGTGAAATGCCATCAGCATGCCCGTTACCATGCCATACATGCCAGCTAAGAGAAGAAATACAATCAAAGAGGTCGAGGTGTCCGCAAGTTGATGAATTTTGCCACTATATATCGCAAGAGCTAAGTTAATTAAGCCAGCAATCGTGGCTGTTGATGCACAGATAACCATGGTGTGGATTCGATGAGAGATGCTTTTAACCAGTAAATTTTGTATGGCGGCAATGGTGATAGCGATGGTCCAGAAGAAAGAACCCAGTACAAAGTTTTCACTCGCCGCGGTTTGAGCGGCACTAAATATAAAGATTAGCGACCCTGCTATTGCAAGAGTGGAACCGGATATAAAGCGAATGTCTTTGGCCTTCCTCCGCTCATCTGAATAAAAAAAAGCAGCCATAATTGTTGCTATAGGGAGAGCAAGAATGCAGAAAACGCTGCCCGTTAGAGCCGTTGTTAATTGCATTCCATTCATAAAAAAGTACATGTTAGCGGTCATGAGTACACCGACTAAAAGCAATTTCACGGCAAGAATGGGGTCATGTAGTATTTTTCTTATGTCGCTTCGATGCTTGAGGGCGATAAGGAATAGAAAAAGAGCACCACCAGAAAGAAAACGGATAGCATTGTTGTTCAAAGTGTCAAAATTTAAGCTGGCATAACGCAAAATAGGGAAACCCAAACCAATAAGAACAACATAAGCACTAAATAGAAAGTGATCGTTGTTAGCTCGATTTGAGATTGATATAAGGCCTTGAATCATGCATTTCTCCGCACTAGCGATCCTAAGTTAGATGGATTTTACGGAGAATATTTTCATGTTCAATTTTAATATGAAAATATTTTTCATTCTGTGTGCGAAGCCTCATTTGATAAATGGGTAATATGAGGATTTAGAAGCGGTGACTGTTTACTCTAAAGAAAAGCTTTAGTTCATGATGATTTGCAATTCTCTTCGTGACCTGTATTGTCCAACGAGAATGTTTCATTTAGTGATAACGCATAAGAGATTAAGACATTGGCTACAAAATATTACGTTGTCTGGAAAGGGCGTGAAACTGGCATTTTTACTACGTGGGCACAATGCCAAGCGCAGGTTGATAAGTTCGCTGGTGCAAGATTTAAATCGTTTCCTACGTTAGCGGAGGCGGAAGCAGCGTTTGGTGGCAAAGCGAGCGCGCGTACCAGTCGTTCTACCGGCAAAGGGTTTAAATCTACGGCTTCTAAAGTGGCGAAAAAGCCTAAAGCAGCACCGCTTAGCCAGCAACAAATCACAGAGATGCTGTTCGATATCAAAATCTTTACCGATGGCGCGTGTGAGCCGAATCCGGGCGAGGCGGGTACGGGTTTAGCAATTTACCAAGATAACCAACTGTCTGAGTTGTGGTATGGCCTTTATCAAGGAATGGGCACCAACAATACGGCTGAATTGAATGGTTTATACCAAGCCTTTTTGATCGCTCAGCAGAAAAGTGAGCAAGGGCTGAGCGTCGCGATTTACTGCGATTCAATGTATTCGATTCAGTGTATTACGCAATGGGCGGCCGGTTGGGAGAAAAAAGGCTGGGTGAAGCAGGGAGGAGAAATCAAAAACCTTGAATTGATCCAGAAAATGTACGCGTTGTATAAGCAGATCAAGTCTAAGATGACGATTTATCATGTTAATGGCCACGTGGGCATTGAAGGCAATGAATTGGCGGACCGCATGTCGATTATTGCGATTGAATCGCAAGAAGCGGCACTGAGTCTGTACCGCGAATCATCGAACATTGAAGAGATTTTGGCCTCACGCCGTGGCTAGTCACTAGGTAAAATCAATAAATGGGCAAGTCACATCATGGCTTGCCCTTTTTTTGACGCAAGTGGGCGATCTTGGCAGTTTTCTAGCGCCATAAATCCTTATTTGGATCGTTAGCCTCTATCCAATCGGCATCTTCTCGCGCGTTCAAATAGAGCTGTAACCCGTTATAAGAAGCAAACGCCGCCGCGCCGCCTAGGTGTTCAAATTCGTCAAAATATTCATCTTCTAACGTGCACAAGTCAGCAAGTGTGTCAGCACCTTTTTCCATCGCCCACTGAATCGCGAAGATAGGTGCAAGAGTGCCGGCAACCTCAACTGCTTCGATCGCATCATTGATGGTGCTTTGAGTTAATCGCTCAAATTCCGCCTCGCGCTTTTCTGCTTCTTGTAGGCCTATTTCTTCGATGATCTGGTGACGACGAGCTGGTGAAATACGCTTATTCAATTTGGCGATTTTTAGCGCATAAGCAAATTGTTTCGTCATTACGATATCCACCAGTTCAGTCAGTAGATCTTTATCGATGCCAGTTGCATCGACAAAAAAATCGATACAGGCATTGAGCGATGAATAACGTGTACCATTGAATTCAAAACCACTGGTGTCATCGAGCGTATAGAAAGGTAGGTCGTCAATACTGAGCGGCCAGCCTTCAAATGCTATACGCTGTTTGGCAATCTCATACATCTGCCATGCACTTTGGCCAAACCCACCCAAAATAGCTCCGGAAAAATTACTCTCAAGCAGCTCTTGTTCTGTCCAGTTTTCACCAATGGCGAGGTGCTTGGTGTATTTGGTGATCAAGGCTTGTTTTAGATAAGCACGCAGCACCCAAATGGAATCGACCTTGCTGGGATATTTGATTGAATCACATTCGCTACAGGCTGGTACACTGAGCGCGGTGTGTTGAGATTTTTTGCTCGCATGACGCGGAAAGAGCAGGCTTCGAGATGAAGGCTCACCACAAAACCAACAAATATGGCGACAATTAAACGGGATATCGATAGAGGTATGAGCGTGATTTGACATAGCAATTTAAAACGAGTTCTGATGGCAGCAGTGTACTTGCTAAATGGCGCTATGTATCTAGTGATGTGACGGTTACTCAATGGTTGTTGAATGCTTGAGTTTACAGTTAAAGGGAGGCAACTTTAAAACTACCACTTATGTAACTGACTGAAAGGTGTATAATTATCGCCTTATTAAAGGCTGTCGGTAGGATTTTAGACAGGCCATGCACAACGGATTACTCATGCAATTACAGACTATCGATAAGCAACTATACCGTTCACGTTTAAATATCGTCATCGTTGCTTGCATTGCCAGTTTGACGATATCGAGCCTTGCCATATCCCAGAGTTTAATCTACCTGTTTCCCTCTCCAGAAGGGTCGCACTTTCATTGGAATCTACTCGGTGTCGTACTGAGCGCAATAGGGCTGGTGGTGGTTTTACTCAAACTTAAAACACAGCCAAAAATGCGCGAAGTGGCTTATGTGTGGGACCTTAAGCAGGCGTTAAATCTTATTTATCGCAAGAATAGAAAGCTGCTCGCGGCGGCAAAAGCGGGCAATCAAGATGCGATGCTCGCACTGCAGTTTAGTTATGCAGGCTCTCGCCAATTATGGCAACTCGATGACAATACCATCACCATGGGCAGCCTTAATGAAGCGCAATCTCAGCTTGATCAATGGCTTGAGCAGTACAATGTTGAGCTGGATATCAGCCGATACAATTCAGATTTACTTAAAGCATTTTAATTTAAAGGTACGAAACAGAAATGAAGCGGTTTACGTTAGGTTTAGTCGTAGTTTCTACGCTTTTTTCCAGCTACTCGTGGTCAAACGATGAAGAGAATAACATCCCACTGGATGAGCAACAGCAGATTGACCAGATGGTTAGAGAAAGATCCTTTCCAAAATTTAAAGGTGAATCGACTGAAACGAGAATGACCAAAAATCCGATGGATTGGGAACTCTATGTTGATATGTCGGGTGAGCATCCACTGGAAAAGTGGGACGCTCAACATGAGCAGCCACAATTGATGTTTTACTACCAGCCTTTGTCGGCATTCTACATTATGAACTTGAATGGTAGTGATGTTCGCAAATTGCCAATTAACGAAGAAATCCCGCGCTTTTACAATTCTGATGGTGTGCTTCGATCCCCAACAGGACAGTACTTTTCCCAGAATCGCTCCTTGTATGATTTAAAGACAGGAGACAAGCTTGCCATTGAGGAGTTAAGTGGTGTTTATAGCTTCTCAGTGGATGGGATTAGTGCTTATGTTGCAATCAATAATTTGCCTTATAAGTTAAATTTACAAAGCTTAGAAAAAACGCCAATGCTACCCGAGAGAGTGGAAATTAAAGGCATCACGAGTTCGCCAAAAAAACGTAATAGAGGCGTGATTGTTGATGAGACGAATGACCGTTTCTATTGGATTGCTGAGCAAGGAAATTATTACTATTACACGACATATCGACTTTCAGATGCCAGTATAGATGAGCGTCGTATTGAGGGTGACTGCAAGTATGACGATGGTGACGAGGTAAAAAATGAAGTTAATAAATTTGTTTTATGTGGTTTGGGAAAACGAGCAGGCAACCATATAAGTACGGATCCATTAAGCTATGACTATAATGACTTTCAATGGATCACTAAAAACAAAGTGTGGGAGAGTGGTAAACCATCTCGTCCGTTGAAAGTTGTCCGTAATAAACAACCTGAAGAGAGTGGTTGGTTTGACAAGGTTGTCTACCATTACAGTTTTTACAATACAGAGAGAGAAGATGTGATTGTGCCAAATGACCTCTCTGCTTCAATATTTATTTCTCAATCTTCATTAGAAAAAATAAACAGTACGAATTTAGCGTCATTCTTCCCAGCAATTCCAACGCGGGCGGATTATGAAGAATCTTATCAGCGTCAGTTTAAGGATTATCTTGCGTCGTTGAAGCAGGCCGGTCTGTCTCTTGCTGAAGAATAAGCATAGTCGAGCACAGTCGTTGATATTGAGAAAATAAAAATGAAAAAAATTATAGTAGTTATATTGGTCGCGCTTATCTCGGTGGGTGGCTTGGCGTATTTGCTAGCAAACTACGGTAAGGAAACGCCTACGACGCGAGAGCAGCAAGTTGATGATATTGTGAAATATCAGGAATTTACCGATCGTGCTGGCCAGGTTATTTGGGATATCAATATGACAATTCCAGAAAACCCTAGCTTAGAGGCTTGGAATGCGAACCATACAGAGCCACAACAAATGTTTGGTTTTAATAAAAATTATTACATTGCAAATATGGATGGTAGTGACGTTCGTATTTTAGTCTATGGCTTGGAAATTCCTAAGAATACCTACCGTTTAGAAGATGCGAGTATAGTTCGTTCCTATGATGGTCGTTATGTGAAATTAAGACGTAATAATAGTGACTGTTTTATTTTTGACCTAAAAACGCGTGAGAAAATAAAGACGAAATACTGTGGTCACTTTATGCCAAGTCGCAATGAAACCTATATGGAGCTATCAGACCCTCATAGAATGATCGCTAAATATGACCTTGCGACGGGTGAAAAAATTGAATTGGCAAATACATCCACTCTAGAAGGCGTTCCCGTTGCGAAAGGTAAATTTTTTCGCTCAACGGGCAGCATGTTAGTTGATGTAAACAATGATCGACTTTTTTGGCGAGTCTATATATTAAACAATGATGAGAGAGATGCGCCGCTATGGGGCGATGAAGAAAAAGTAACGCTGGAATTCCAATTATCCGATATGACGTATATTGGACGAAATACACGATTGCCTATCAACTGTTTTGAACGAGCGCAAGATGAAGATTATCTTGTTTGCGAGGGTCGTTCTCAAAACAATGGGCACGAAAAGAATGATACGGCTTATTCTTGGCTAGACCCTGAAAAGTCACTTGATGTCTTTCCGCAGGATCACATAAAAGCGTTACAGTTTGGCAAGTGGTATTTCAGTGAACGTGACGGCGTCACTCGTTTGCGTCAACCGTATGAACATAGCCAATTTGATCGCATGGAATATCGATATTATGTGATTACTGAGGGCCAAAAACGCAATACATTGGCTTACGAAGACGTCGCAGTGAATTACTACATTGCGCCGGCTTTGCGAGAAGGATTTGACAGCGTTGATTTGCGTCAATTCATGCCAGATATGATCACTCGTCAAGAATATGAACAGTCGGTTCCGAGAGTGAAAGAGAAGCTGCGCATAAGCTGTACACGTAGCGATGATAAATTTGACAGGTGCAGAAGATTCTACGAGCTAAATCGTGTGTTTGATGATGTAAACCAAGTTCGAGAGTATATGAATAAGTAAGTTTATCAATGACATAGTGATATTTGAGCATCAACATGCGCAATCACAATTTTAGATTGCGCAATCACCCTACCTTTAGGATAAAAGCATGAGCGAAGAATACAATAGCGAAGTCTCAACTCACTACGCCGCTTATCGTCCGCCGATACATCGTCAGATCCTAGCGAAAGTATTACCATCAGATATTGTATTTCCAACCGGGCTCGACATTGGTTGTGGGACAGGGGTGTCGACACAAGCGCTGAGTGATTATTGTCAGCAGGTTGTTGGTATTGATCCTAGTGAAGCGATGCTCGCTCAGGCGACGTCTTGCGCTTCACTAAGCTATAAACTAGGTGACGGAGAGTCGATTCCCCAACACAACGATTCAATTGATATCGTGACGTTTGCTGGCTCTCTATACTACGCAAAATCTGACTTGTTGGTGCAGGAGCTATTACGAGTTTGTCGCCAGAATGCGCTTGTCGTTGCTTATGATTTTGAAGTACAGCTATCGGGTTTTATGCAACAGATAGGTGTCAATACGAGTGTGGATTTTTCTCAATATAACCACGCTGAAAATTTTACTGGTTTTAGTGAATTGCACGAAGTCAAAGTGCATCAAGGTCAGTTATGTTTATCAGTCAGTTCCGAGCAGTTAGCTCATGTCTTGTTCTCATCTCTACGTCGATACAAGGCCCTGACGGAAATGTTTGGAGTAAAAAACACATTTACTGTGGTTGTGAATTTACTCAATCAAATCAGTGCTGAGCACAAAATCATGGTTGATATTTATTATTCAACATACCAAATTAGTCGGGTTTAAATCGTTTACATTGCAGCACTGTTGAGACGAAACTGGGCAGTGCTTTATTGCTAATTGATAGAGAGTGGGGATAATGCTCGCCATCTCCTGTTAACCAATTAAACTTCTTATGCGCCTTGATAAATTCATTTGTAAAAGCACTCAACTGACCAAACTTCAAGCCCATCAAGCTATTCACCAAGGGGAAGTATGCGTTAACGGTGAAACCTCATTTAATGAAGCGATGCAGGTACATGAGAATAATATCGTTACGCTTAATGGTCTGCGTTTGCTTCCTCGTTCTTTTCGCTACATTTTGATGCATAAACCGGCCTGCACGATCTGTTCAAATATTGATGAGCTTTACCCGTCGTTATTTAATTATGTTGAGGTAGAGAATGTTTCTGAACTGCATATTGTCGGGCGTTTAGATGCCGATACAACCGGCTTGGTACTGATCACTGATGATGGTCGTTGGTCGTACAATATTACGGTTCCAACCAAAGAGTGCGAAAAAGTTTATCGTGTGGGTTTATCCCGCCCAATAGCGGAAGATGTTGAAGATCGCTTTAAACAAGGGATACACCTGCAAGGTGAAACGGAACTGACGCGACCAGCCAAATTAGAAGTTGTTGAGCCAAAAGAGGTGTTGCTAACCATTACCGAAGGTAAGTTTCATCAAGTGAAACGGATGTTTTCAGCGGTGGGCAATCGCGTCGTCTCTTTGCATCGGGAGAAAATCGGTAGGATTCAGTTGGATGTTGCCGAAGGGCAATGGCGTTACCTAACCGACGATGAAGTCGCGTCGTTTGGTGGTAAATAAAGGGCTTTTTAGTGTGTAATTTAACCCCTGCCCAAACCATTGTGGAGTGAGCAGGGTAAAAATTTAGTCTTCGTTTGGATCTACCATAAACGATTCTTCAATTCTTTTTAGCTCTTCTTGCTCTTTGAGTTTGAGTTCTTCTTGTAGAGCAGCTTTACGTTCATTCAGTGCTTTCTTTTCTGACTTAGTCAAAAACTTCACCGCTTTTTTATTCGTAAGCGCATACGCAACGATATCTTCACCTTTTTCGCGACGTTCACTCACTCGTTGTGAAAAACGTTCGTTATCACGCGCTTTGCGTTCAGCTGAACTTAATTTGCTCATGTTTTTATAACCTCATTAGATAATCAGGGCAGGACAAATTCACTGCCGTCAGGTAAACAAATGAGATGTCATTTATATAGCTGATGGGGCTATTTTAGCATAACCATTACCTGCAACGCCCGTGGTATGTGAGTTGATAGACCTAAGTGATGATATTAATCATGAACAGAAGTAAATAATTAAAAGGTATCAGAGTATTATACGTTTAGGCTAGGTAGCACATTAAGGTACTGCCATGAGTTGTTTACTCGTTTAGCAACGCACACAGACCTTGCTCGCCAAGGAACTCTACCTCTGAGGGCTGCGCGTAGATGCGGTTCAGCCCACATTTCACTTGTACCGCTTCTTTGGCATCAACCACTGCATCGGTGTAGTACTCGTGATCCAAGATAAAAGCCACAGAGCCAAAATTAAGGGCAACCGATGCCATGGCGCAGGTAATCACGCTGCTTTTTTTGTGGAAATAACTTGGCCAAGAGCGCCACATTATTTCACTGCACCGCACTTTACGATAATAATCTAAACTCGCCAGCATCGAGCAAAGAGCCCCTGGTCCAATCCAGTAAGTCGAATCGGGAATTTGAATTCCGACAAAGAAATCAATCAAGCCTAAAGCCATCGCCCACAACATTGTGAAGGTCAGGATCATCGCGCCTTTGTAATGCATTCCCTTGATGAAGTAATAGATAAATCCACCAAAGAATGCCCAAAGGTTGCTGGTTATGCTGTATTTCTCGCGCCACGTAAATTGTTTAAACGTGTCGGTTTTAACATAGGTGTCGCGGCCTTGGGTATCAGCATTGAGCTTTTCATACAGCTTAAAGCGGCGTTTCCATTTGTCACTGATATTAAGATCGTCGATGTTTTGCGGTTGTTCCGTCATTTCCTTCATTTCCGTCATAGTCGTTATCTAGCTTTTGTTGGGTGGAACCATTGGGTTGTGTGAGCACCTTTGTGCAGCAATGGTCATAATGCCATAAAATTTGATGGAAGGTTGAACAACTGACAACAATCTAATTGATTGATAATAAGATATTTTATCTTATAAATAGGATAATAAAAAAGCTTGCCCGTTTATAGGGAAAGCTTTTATTAAGAATGACGCTTTATGCAAGAAGCTCGGTCGATTATGACTTCTTCATCAATTTCGCGAGATCAGCAAATGGGTTATGCGTTGCGCCAACATGGTCATCAAGACGTGCAGTTGCTTCGACGCCGTAACGGTCATGATCAAGGTATTTCGAATGCTCATGGTCATGGCAATATAGGCACAAGAGTTCCCAGTTACTGCCATCTTCAGGGTTATTGGTATGGTCATGATCCACATGGTGAACGGTTAGTTCACGTAAGTTTGAGTAGACAAATTCACGAGCACATTTACCACAAACCCAAGGGTAAAGTTTTAACGCTTTTTCACGGTAACCTTGTTCTTGGCGAGCATACGCAGCGCTCGAACCATTGTAATCAGACGACATTTTTACAACCTAACGAGTTAATTTGACTTAGTCTGCCACAACAGAGTTCTAAAATGAAGAAGTGTTAATCTAGGTTCGAGACTCTCCAAGGTAGGCATTTTGTTTTAGTGCCTTAGTTGAGATTTAGACCCTTTGATATTCTCCTTAACATTTCGATATTATGCCGGATACAGTGCTTTTCCATAAAACTATCGCCAAGGACAAAGCCTTGAGTATATATCCAATTTATTGCTAGAACCTGACGAACACAACTCAATGAATCTTGCGGTGGAGCGATAGCGAACTATTGAGATTTCGCTTACTGACTAATTACAAAAGTAGGCTGGCATCTCATTTATGAGAGTTCCTATACATAGGAAATTTGAATTGTGATGACCGTTGTTTTTTTATACTCATAAAGTAGTAGATTTGCGATAAATCATTACATTTTATGTGGGTATATTGAAATTTATGTCATTAAAAAAGCGCTATGTTGCACTGCTTGTTGCTGCGGGGTGTGCTGTCGGATGGCTAACCTTAGGTGGCACTGCGGCTGTGATGCATTACACCTCTAGTACAGAGTTTTGTCTATCTTGTCACTCAATGCAGTTGCCTTATGAGGAGTATCAGGGTTCTGTTCACTTTTCTAACTCACGAGGCATTCGCGCTGAATGTGCCGACTGCCATATTCCTTCTGATCCTATCGATTACCTAATAACAAAAGTTCGCGCGACGAAAGATATTTACCATGAATTCGTAACCGGGAAAATCGATGATGAAGATAAATATGAACAGCATCGTTTAGCGATGGCAGAAACAGTTTGGGCTCAAATGAGAGAAAACGATTCTGCTACTTGTCGTTCATGCCACTCTTATGAAGCGATGGATACCTACGCTCAAAATGAAGAGTCGGTGAAAATGCACCAATACGGAATCGAAAACAACCAAACCTGTATCGACTGTCACAAAGGGATGGCGCACTTCGCTCCAGAGCCAGAAATGGATAGTGAAGCGTTTGATAATTTGATGGCGCAAACGGCCGCAACGGATGCTGCGGCGAAAGTTATCTACCCAATTCAAAATATCGAAATGGGTGATCTAGGTACGATCAATCCTACCGTTGCCCTTGAAGTGCTTTCTGCTGAAGGTACCAAGCGCCAAGTGAAATTAGCAGGCTACCAGATGAAAGGTGCCGAGCAAGTGATGTACATGGGGGAGGGGCAACGGGCCATTATTGCTAGCTTAACAGATCAAGGCCAAGCCGCCGTAGAGCACGGTGAATATCAAGCAGATGAATATGGTAATGAGTGGCGCAGTGCGTCATTAGTCGCCGAAATTGATGCGCCAGTTTTAGCTTCACAAAACCCTATTTGGGACTATGCCGAAGAACTAGATAATGTTTACTGCGCGACTTGTCACGCCAAGATACCTGCGAATCACTTCACTGTGAACGCTTGGGGACCAGTGGCGAAAGGCATGGGCGATCGAACGGACATCTCTTCGAGTGATTTAGAAATACTGACTAAATTCTTCCAGAACCACGCAAAAGATGTGGCTGGTCACTAATAACAAGGACAATCCTATGACTGAAATTACACGTCGCAGTTTTTTAAAAGGAACAGGTGCTACCGCAGGTGCGATGGCCATAACCTCTGTAACACCAATGTCTGCGATCGCTTCTGATAAGCGTGGTTCTGGTGTGCTAACTGCGGGCCGCATGGGCCCAATGTTATGTGAAGTAAAAGATGGCAAATTAGTGGAAACTAAAAATGCCTTAGCGCAAACCGTACACAACAGTCTACAAACAACGGGTCCTGACCAAGTTTATACTAAGGCCCGTGTTAAATACCCTATGGTGCGTAAAGGTTACTTAGCTAACCCTGCTCAGCCGCAAGGGGAGCGTGGCAGTGATGAGTTTGTACGTGTTTCTTGGGATGAAGCGTACAAGCTGATTGATGCACAACATAAACGTATTCGTCAAACCTACGGCGCAGAATCGATTTTTGCTGGTTCATATGGTTGGCGTTCAAGTGGTGTGTTACACAAAGCGCAAACTTTACTTCAACGTTACATGAGTATGGCTGGTGGTTATTCAGGGCATTTAGGTGATTACTCAACCGGTGCTGCGCAAGTTATCATGCCGCACGTAATGGGCTCAATCGAAGTGTACGAACAGCAAACTACCTATCCTGTTGTACTAGAAAGTAGTGATGTAGTGGTACTTTGGGGCCTAAACCCAATGAATACCTTGAAAATCGCATGGAGTTCTTCAGACTGTGCGGGCCTTGAATTCTTCCATCAATTGAAAAAATCAGGCAAGACAGTTATCGCTATCGACCCAATGCGTTCAGAAACCATTGAGTTCTTTGGTGATAATGCACAGTGGATTGCTCCGCACCCAATGACTGATGTTGCTTTGATGCTAGGTATTGCGCATACATTGGTTAAACAAGGTAAACACGATAAAGAATTCTTGGCTAAATACACAACCGGTTACGATGTGTTTGAAGCTTATCTAATGGGTAAAGAAGATGGTGTAGAGAAATCGGCAGAGTGGGCGGCGCCAATCACTGGCGTACCTGCGAAACAGATTGAACTATTGGCTGATATCTTTAGCAAAAATCGCACTATGCTCATGGCAGGCTGGGGTATTCAGCGTCAGCAATATGGTGAACAACGTCATTGGATGTTAGTAACGCTTGCATCGATGTTAGGTCAAATCGGTTTGCCTGGTGGTGGCTTTGGTTTGTCTTACCATTATTCAAATGGTGGTAACCCATCTCGTGATGCTGCGATTCTTCCTGCAATATCTGCGTCTATCGGTGGTGGTTCTTCTGCAGGTAACGACTGGGCAGTGTCAGGCTCGGTGAATGCTTTCCCGGTTGCACGTATCGTGGAAGCGCTTGAGAATCCAGGCAAGCAATTCCATCACAACGGGCATACATTGACCTTCCCAGATATTAAGATGATTTGGTGGGCGGGCGGTGCAAACTTTACGCATCACCAAGATACCAACCGTTTGATCAAAGCATGGCAAAAACCAGAATTGATTGTTATCTCAGAGCCATACTGGACTGCCGCAGCGAAGCATGCTGACATAGTATTGCCGATAACTACCTCTTTTGAACGCAATGACTTAACCATGACTGGTGACTACAGTAACCAGCACTTAGTTCCGATGAAGAAAGTGGTCGAGCCACAAGGTGAAGCACGTAGTGACTTTGATGTGTTTGCTGATATGTCAGAATTATTGAATCCGGGTGGTAAAGCGGTATTTACTGAAGATAAAGACGAAATGGCTTGGCTAAAAGGCTTTTACGATTCAGCACAAAAAGCGGGCCGTTCTGCGCGTATTCGCATGCCTAACTTCGGTAAGTTCTGGGATGATAACCAGTTAATTGAAATGAAGTTCAATAAAAAAGCGGCTGAGTTTGTACGTCACGCAGAGTTCCGAAAAGATCCAGTGATGAACCCGCTAGGCACGCCAAGTGGTAAGATCGAAATCTTCTCTAAAACTATTGAAGGATATAAGTTAGAAGATTGTCCTCCACACCCAACTTGGATGGAGCCAGTTGAGTACAATGGGAATGCGAAAGAGGGCGAGCTTCAGCTTATGACTGCCCACTCAGCAGACCGTCTGCATAGCCAATTTAACTACGCTAAACTGCGTGAAAACTACGCTATCGCAAACCGTGAGCCAATTTCGATTAATACAGAAGATGCAAAAGCGCGTGGTATTCAAACGGGTGACTTAGTCCGTGCGTTTAACGACCGTGGCCAAGTATTGGTGGGAGCATTAGTGACGGACGGTATTAAACAAGGTTCGGTATGTATCCACGAAGGTGGTTGGCCAGACTTAGATAAGAAAACGGGGATCTGTAAGAACGGTGGTTGTAACGTTCTAACATTGGATATTCCAACGTCACGTCTTGCTAATGGTTGTGCGGCTAACTCTTCGTTAGTTCGTATTGAGAAATATACGGGTGTTGCTCCAGAACTTACGGCGTTTATGCCACCACAAAGCGCATAAATTGTCTCTAAAAGACTAATGGTTAACATTAGATTTAAAAGGCCTAGCTCTATAAGCTAGGCCTTTGTTTTAGTCCGATACAATGAATTGTTTGCGCGAAAATACCTATTCGTCGTCAAATAGCTCCATTGCGGTTTGCGATAGCACAAAATAGTTGGCGCCTGATTTCGCATCAACAAAATCTAATAAGCGGTCGTAGTCACCGTTCTCATCGGCGTACATCATTTGACGCAGAGAGGTTTCAATTACATTGGAGTCAGCAGCAAAGCCGATAAACATGGTGCCATGTTCGAGGGCATTACCAAAAGGTCGATTCTGACGCAGCATTTTGATCTCTTGGTCATCAATCACCACTTTGCTTTTGTTGTTGTGAGCCCATGCAGGTTTCTCATCGTCATCGAGCTCAATATTATCGAACTTAGTACGACCAATGACTTGCTCTTGGTAGTGTTGCGGCTGCTCATGCCAAGACATTTCTCTGTCTACGTAGCGCTGTACGGTGAGGTAGCTACCGCCAAGGTGGATTTCAGCTTCATCTTGTACTAAAACAGCATTCACACGCGCTTGGTGTTTTGGATTCTCTGTTCCATCAACAAAATCAATCAAGTCACGGTTGTCTAAATATTTGAAGCCTTGTATATCTTCAACCAGCTCTGCGGAATCTTTAAAGGCCGCTAAAAGATATTTAGCGGCTTGGTAGTTCAAATCAATACGCTCTGATTTGATCATTAGAAAGATGTCGCCGGCGGTACTAGGAAAATGGCGCTCGCCATCTTTCATTTCGGTAAATGTAGTGAGGTGTTTAGGCATGACAACATCAGGCAGCGCAGTAGCCCATGCATTTTTAGCAATACCGACGGTAATACTCAAATTTGCACTGGGATCTTTTTGAGAAATGGATTTTTCAATACCAGAGATTTGTGAAAGGGCATCTTGAATCGATTCGGTGTCAGCGGTACTTTTGAGGACAAAAGTAAGGTACTCAGCAAATGTAGAAGGATCCGATAGCACACCCATTTGTGCCCGTTCTGCAATGTTATTTGTCATATAAGAAGCCTTTATAATCATCCGTTCCTAAACATCATTTCATTTCTTTCAAGTTCTTTAAAAGAATGAATCTCTTAAAGAACTATATACCAAACTTCTTCATTGGGTATTACTGCATGCTTAAATTGCAGTGATCAATGGTTACTTGAATCTCACGGGCGATAAAGATACAGACTGGTTTACGGTTGCTGTTGCTTGTTCGGGATAGTCATTTGTTCATAGCAGTAAATGGTTAACCAGACTCCATAGTAGATAGCCGTTCAAAGTCAGGACCAATAAGACGATAATCCCGCCGATAAGTGATATCACAGCATGGTTGCGAAAGCGCCCCATAATATGATGATTACTGGTAAATATAAGCAAAGGAACAATCGCCAAAGCGACGCCAAAACTCAGCACAACTTGGCTGGCAACGAGAATATCTGTCGTGCTGATACCTAAAGCGATAAAACCAAAGGCCGGTAACATTGTAATGACGCGTCTGACCCACATTGGGATACTAAAATGAACAAACCCTTGCATGACCACTTGTCCAGCGAGTGTTCCGACAACCGTTGAAGAGAGCCCAGACGCAATGAGGGATAAACCAAACAGCAATGCAGCGCCCTTGCCAAGTAGCGGGGTAAGGGTTTGGTAGGCCGTTTCAATACTGGCGATGTCGCTGCGCCCTGTGTGATGGAACACCGCAGCAGCCATTGCGATGATGGCTATATTGACAAATCCGGCAATCGTCATGGCAATGAGCACATCAACTCGTGTCATTTTAAGCCTCTGTAATATGGAATGGCTGGTAGAGGCACTAAATAGCGCTGAGTGTAGATAAACAACATGTGGCATCACGGTCGCACCAAGTATGGCTGCCGCAAGGTAAACTTGTTTAGGGTCGTTAAGGGTTGGAAAAATTAAACCTGTCGCTAGTGGTGTCACTTCTGGCTTTGCCATCATCAGTTCCACGACGTAAATGACAGCAACAAAGATCAGTAAAATACCTATAAAAATCTCTAGTGGTTTTTGGCTTTTACGACCCAGAGTCAGGATTGCCAGACTCAAGAGAGCGGTAATGGCAGCGCCTTCAAATAAGCTTACTCCTAACAACAATTGAAAACCTACCGCAGCACCAATGAACTCGGCTAAATCAGTCGCCATTGCGATGACCTCCGCTTGAATCCAATAAGGCACTACCGCCCAACGTGGTAAATTATCGCGCAGATGTTCAGCCAGATTTTTTCCCGTTACGATGCCAAGTTTGGCGGACAAGTACTGAATCAGCATCGCCATTAAGTTGGCCCATAATACAACCCAAAGCAGTTGATACCCAAAGGAAGAACCAGCTTCAATGTTGGTCGCGAAGTTTCCAGGGTCGATATAGCCGATGGCAGCTATAAAAGCAGGGCCAATTAGACGTCGGCTGTTACCTTTTAACCGCATCTGCTTGGTTGATGTGGCAAGCGAGGAAGCAATAACAGTGGCATTAGCAGAAGGTGATGTAAGCGCGCTCATAGCGGGTGTCCAGATATTGAGATAAGACGAATCTACGCCTGACAATTTGAAGAAGCTAATTCGTAATAACTATTAGTCTGATAGTGAGCAGCGATGATGAATTGAACGGTATGCGTTTTGATTTGAACGAGAGGTTGGACTTTAAATAAATGAGCGAGCTTTTAGGCTCGCTCATTGGATATTGCTTTCAGGAAGTGGGGGAGGTTTCCTAACGTCTAGTTGTACTTAATATTCACCATTGCCATCACCGCCAGATCATCAATATCTTTATCAGCCCAGCTCATCTGCACGGTAAAATCCGTGAATTTGCTCCATTGATATTGTGTGCTGAGATCTAAGAAGGTGGCTTCTAAATCGGTATCACTACCGAGGTTGTGGTCAATATTCATTTGGCCGCCAGCAAATTTAATGTTCCACAGATCAGAGGCTTGCCAATCGATGCGTGCCGCATAGAGTTGACCATCGTTATTCTCATGACCTAAACCACCAAAGAACTGACGTGAAATAGGATTAGGATCGTTACGGTCATTGTTGTTAATCAGGCCAGAATAGGTATCAAAACCTCGTCCGACTAAACCACCATCTACAAAACCAATGGCTTGTGCTTGCAGCTTTACGGTAGGCGTTAACTGATAGCTTGTTTCAACAAAACCAGCAAAGCCATCGGCCCCCCATGTTGTGTGATAGCCATTTTTATCGGTAGAGTCTGATAAAATAACGTTTGCGGCGGCTTTTACTGAAAAGTCATTCATTACTACGTTGACGAAAGGCGAGATGTTATGGAAGTAATCGATACCATAACCTGCTTGTGGAATACCGGTAGACGAATCACCAATATTACCTTCACCACCGTCAAAGTAGGCCCAAAGCATGCCCCAGTCGACGATGCCGTGGCTACCCACAGCGGCGAGTGCGTACATATGCACATCATCATAAACATCTAGGTCCGTTGCGTATTCACTTTCCGCAAAACGTAAATCATAGATGCCGAGTAAGCTAATTTGATCATCGTTGCCATATTGGTAGGACTTCATTGCCAATAAACGATCACGGCGGTCGTTTTCAATATTAAAACCGTAGGCCCAATCGGCACGTTGGCGACCCGCGCGAAGCACTAAACCTTGGTCTGCATATTGTACAAAGCCGAGATCGATTGATAGGCC
This sequence comes from Vibrio sp. N418, assembly GCF_000222565.1. Classification (NCBI taxonomy): domain Bacteria; kingdom Pseudomonadati; phylum Pseudomonadota; class Gammaproteobacteria; order Vibrionales; family Vibrionaceae; genus Vibrio; species Vibrio sp. N418. The sequence goes on along the minus strand of NZ_AFWD01000051.1, from coordinate 17,684 downwards.
GTCTGAGTTGCTACCATCGGTATAGTTAGTGCCAGCGCCACCGCTGTGTCGACGGTCTCCTGACCAATCATAATAACCTTGCCAGCGTGTGTTGATCGACCAACCGTCAGAGAGAATGAGATTGGTTTTTACGCGAAATCGACTGGTATAACCGTTGCTGCTTTCCTCACCTGAGGCATCGATAGCGTGGCCACGTACATAGGCGTCCATTCCCCAGTCTAATTTGATGTCATCATTGAGCTCAACAACAGCGGCGTGGGTAGCAAAAGACGAACAAAGCCCCGCCACCGTTAAAAATAACGTCTGCGCTTTCATATTCATTTCCGTGTAAATAGGGTGCTTACTTCAGGGAGTTACCCATTAGAGGGTCAGAAGTAAGCACCAAGTTATAAGAGGGTACTTATTTAGGTGTGTGCTTAATTTAGGAATGCACTGATTTTTTGGTAAACGGTATCGCACTCTTCTTTGACCAGATCTTCCATATTTAGGAAGGTATGGATCATGTCATTGAAGTGGTAGTGCTCAACATGTGCACCTGCACTTTGTGCCATCTCAGCGTAAGCAATGCCCTCGTCACGCAGTGGGCAGAATTCTGCAGTCATCATCAATGTCGCTGGTAATTGTGCCGACATTGGTTGATACAGTGGTGATGCTTCGCGGCGATCTTCGTTGTTATGGAAGTAATTGTCGAAGTACCAAGCAATCTTACCTTTTTGCAGTAGGTAGCCCGTCGCGTTTTCTTCCATTGACGCACTGTCCATCGTGTAATCGAGGCTAGGGTAAAGCATGACTTGCTTGGCAATGTTCACCTTGTCGTCGAATTGCGCTTTAGCACTCACCGTCGCCACTAAAGCGCCACCACCCGAATCACCAGCAATCGATAGCGTTGGCAAGTAGTTCAACTCTCGGCCATCTAGCGTTGCCCATAGGTTGCTAACCACTGTGTATGCGTCAATGACGCCAGCAGGGTAAGGGCACTCAGGTGCAAGGCGGTAATCTACAGCAACAACAATGTGTTTAGTCGCGAGCGCTAGCTTACGACAGATAGGGTCGTAAACCGTTACGCTACCCGCCATATGACCGCCGCCATGGTAGTAGACTAATACTGGGAGCGCAGTTTCTGGTTCTGGGTGATAGATACGCACTGGAACGTTGTAAGCTTCACCGATGACCAAGTCATCTTGTACCCATGCGACGGCAGGGGTATCGGTCACTAAACCTTTAGTTAAATTCGCTAAACCTTCACGAGCATTGGTCGCCGTTGGTTTAAATCCATTTTCAATTAATTGGCCCACAGCAATGTTAAAGTTCTCTAACCATGCTTGTAATTTTGGACTTACTTGGCGCATAACGTCTCCTTAAGCAGTTTTGGTTGTTGTATTTGTAGTTGTATCTAGCTCAGGTTTCTTACCCGTTTCAGGCAAGAAGAAGCTCGCAAGGAAGAATGTTGAAGAACAGATAACAGCGAACGTTGCGGCGTAAGCAATATTACCCGTTGTATCAGCGAGTACGCCTGCAAAGTACATTAGAACTGTCTCAATCATGTATGAGATAGACCAAAACATACCAAAGATTACCGTAATGCGAGCAGGGGTCATGTTTGGCAACTCTTGTGGTAGGGTTACCAGTGCTGTCATCGGCATGAACATGAAGAAGCCAGCCATAAACGCAGCAGCGTAAGCGATAGCGGCGTTGCTGGTGGTGATCATCACAGCAGCGAATAGCGTCATTGCCAAACCACAGCCACGGATAACAGGTACACGTAGTGGGTAGCGTTTAACAATCATGATACCGGCAATCGTGCCCACCATACCTGCGCCAATCATGATTGAAGAAAGGTATTTAGCTTCGGCTGCAAATGTTGGGACTAATGGGAAAAGCGCAAAAACAGAGATGTAGCAGAACAGAAGACCAGAATAAGCAATCGGTAGCCACCAGTTTACTGACTCTTTTACGCCATCTTTTAGCGTGTAAGTCACTTGTGGTTTGTCACCTGTCGAGCTTGTAGATAGTGAGAAGTCGTCACTAACGAACCACCACACCACAAGAACTGCGAGGCTGACAGCAGAGATAGCTAAGATAACATTCTGCCAATTGCCTAAAGTAGAAAGTAGTGAACCGGTGAATAGTAAGGCAAGCAGGTTACCTGTGTTGAATGCTGCCGCGTTGATGCCGTTGATCATTGGGCGCTCTTCAGCATTAAAGTAGTTAATCACGATTGGGTTGAAGTAAACAATGGCGAATGCACCACCAAAACCCATCACCAAGCGAGAAACCACATACAGAGAGTAATTTCCGGCAAATACGCCAGCTGCACCTGCAGCGATTAATAGTGAAGCAATCGCAAAGGCTTTCTTTGGCCCCATCTTAACCAGTAGCCAAGCTGCTGCGAGGTTACCAATAATTTTGGCGATAGTAATGGCATTGTTCATCCATGTGGCGGCGGCCATGCCTTCAATATCGTAGAAGGCCATGATGTTTGGCGTCATCATAGAACCAGCAACCCAAGACATAGCAAAGAGGGCGTAGGTGAGAAATATCGTTATTTCAATAAGATGCTTCTTGTTCATATTATGTACCTTGTAGGGTGATACTTGAATTATTTTTCATCCTTATAATACCCTATAAAAAGTGCGGTATTATCCTGAATTTGCAAGAATGAATTGTGTGAAGTCAGTCGGGTGATTTTTGTTAAGTTCTTATAAATCAATTGAATACAAAAGAAGCCCTGCCAAAAAGGTAGAGCTTCAATCAATGGCTATGACGCATTTATGGTGTTAATAATGCCAATTCTTGCATATTGACCGGTGCGGAATAATCCACCTCTGAAAAGCCAAATCCATTCAGTTGCATAAAGTCGAGCTTATAGCCTTGATAATCCCCAATTTGTTGGAAGTTATCATTATCCATTGTCGCCATCATTGCTTTGACTTCAGATTGTGTTTGCTCTTCTAATTCCCAGTCGTCGATACGAATGAGTCGTGCGTCATCAACAGGTACTGCAGTAAAACTACTGTAAAGACGTTGAGCGAATAGACGTTGCATTTGCTCAATACAACCCTCGTGCGTGCCTTTTTCTTTCATCACTTTAAACAGTGAAAGAATGTAAGGTGAAAATGCAGGGATGAAGACGCTGGCTTTGGTGACAAGCGCTTTACAGACAGAGACATAAGCCTCGCCACCAATGGCGCCGAGTTGCTCATTGAGTGTGTCTGCAGTGTTATGCAGGTGTGCTTTCGCACGGCCAAGCGTGCCTTGATGATAAATCGGGTAGGTAACCTCTGGACCAACATAAGAGTAAGCAACGGTTTTGCACCCTTGAGCTAATACGCCCGCATCAGACAGCATGTTGATCCAACTTTGCCAATCTTCACCGCCCATCACTTTGATGGTGGCATCCAGTTCTGCCTCTGAGGCGGTCTCGACTTGCATGGTTTCAAGCGCATCCATCTCAATGTTGATGGTTGGCCCTGAAACAGGCTCACCGACGGTTTTGATGGATGAGCGCCATAGCTCGCCCGTTTCTGGATTGGGACGAACACCAGTTGCTAGGCTATAAACCACCAAGTCGACTGAGCCACCAAATTCATTTTGAATGTAGTCCAAAACATCCTGGCGAGTGTGTGCAGAGAAAGCGTCACCAACAAAGTTTTTAGCAATCAAGCCTTGTTTTTCAGCTTCTTGACGGAAGTAAATGTTGTTATACCAACCCGCGGTACCCACGCCTTTATCACTTGGGCCACGTTCAAACGATACCCCAATAGTGTCGGCATTTGAGCCGCCAAAAGCGAGGCTAATACGTGAAGCCAAACCAAAACCAGAAGATGCCCCAAGAATCAGTACTTTTTTTGGACCACCTTGGATAGCGGGTGCATTTTTTACGTAGTCGATTTGGTTTAATACCGCTTGACGGCAACCGATAGGGTGGGCTGAACGCGCAACCACACCTTGAACAATAGGTTCAATAATCATAACAATACCTTATTTATAGAATTAGTGTTTTGGGGGCATAACGGTGGCGACGCCTTGAATCACGATTTTGTCGTGTTGATTCACGCTACGGGTCGCCAGCTTTGCAATGTTTTTTTCTGCGTTGATTTCGATCACTTCCACTTCTGCGCGGATGGTATCGCCAATAAAGACCGGAGCAGTAAATTTGAGCTCTTGGCCAAGATAAATCGTTCCTGGCCCCGGTAGCTGCATGCCGAGTACTGCCGATGTCAGGCCTGACACCATGATGCCGTGGGCAACGCGATTACCAAAAATGCTATTTTGACCAGCGATTTGGCTAACATGCACTGGATTGATGTCGCCACTAATGCCGCAAAAGAGCTGAATGTCAGATTCACTGATGGTTTTTTCAAAATGTGCTCGTTGACCAACAACGAGCTGTTCTATGGAGTAACTCATGGTTTCTATCTCTAAAATAACTTTGCGATACAGCCAATGTCGAAAGCACGAGTGCTGCTGTATGGCAAAGCAATTTCCCTCTCACACCATTTGCGAGGCGTGAGAGGGCATAGGATTACGCTGCGACGGTTTGTTTTGTTGTCACTTCAGTCGGCATTTGTGATGGTGATGACAGAGTGAGCCCCATCGGTTCATCACGGAAAATGCGTGCATCCATGGTTTTTAAATCACGGCTTATGATCGGGTTAAAGTCCATTCTCGCGAGTATGTCGCGGTCTAAATCGACGCCCGGTGCGATTTCAATCAACTCTAATGTGGTTGCACCCAAACGGAATACCGCGCGCTCAGTGATATAAAGCACGGGTTTGTGGTTACGTCTTGCAATGTCTGCTGAGAAGGTAATTTGCTGCACTTCTTTGATTAGCTTTTTGATGTGACCATCATTGATAATCGTCAGCTCACCATTGCCGGTTTCAATTTCAAGTTTACCGGCTGTAAATGTGCCGCAGAAAAACACTTGCTTAGCATTTTGGGTAATGTTGATGAAGCCGCCACAACCCGCAATTTTGCTACCAAACTTAGATACATTCAGGTTGCCGTGCTGGTCACATTCCGCTAATCCAAGAAAGGCTTGGTCAATACCGCCGCCATCATAAAAATCGAACATTTGGTCTTGAGTGATCACCGCTTCAGGAAAAGCCGATGCGCCAAAGCTTAAACCGCCTGCTGGTGTACCGCCGATTGCGCCTGGTTCAACTGTTGCAATCATTTGATCGGTAATGCCTTCTTCATCTGTGACCTCTGCGATCACTTCCGGCACGCCAATGCCATAATTAAGAATGGCGCCATGTTGCAGTTCCATCGCTGCGCGACGAGCGATGATTTTTTTCGCATCGAGTGGACGAGCGCTTACCGTTTTTTGATCGGATTCTCCACATCCTTTGTCTCCTCGGCCGCAGTAAGCCGGGTTCATTGGTTCCGCGAAGGTTTGCATGTGCAATGACTCTTCAGCAATCACAATCGCGTTGACGAAAATGCCTGGGATGCGCACTTGCTGAGGATCCAACTCGCCGTTTTTCACCACGCGTTTTACTTGCACAATTACCTTGCCACCCATGTTGGTGACCAATTGCGCCGCCGCGAGGTTTTCCAAAAACAGACATTCATCTTCCATGGTGACGTTGCCGTTTTCGTCTGCAGTCGTGCCGCGTAAAAGGGCAACCGTTGGGTTAAGACGTTTGTAAAATAGGAACTCTTCGCCTTCAATTTCCATCACTGAAACACGGTCTTCAGATGTAGAGGTATTGATTTTTCCGCCACTTAAACGAGGATCAACAAAAGTGCCTAAACCAACGTGAGATAGCGTGCCAGGTTTACCAGCCGCTGAATCACGAAGTAGCTGAGCAATCACACCTTGTGGGAAGTTATAACCTTGAATTTGGTTGTCGTTGGCCAATTTTTGTAGGCGAGGAATTAATCCCCAGTGACCGCCACATGCCATGCTCACCATGCCCGGGTGCGCTAAGTGGTTTGTCGCTTTATCAACACCATCACCTTGGCCTGCGGTAAAATAGAGTTCGAGATCATTCGGTTGACCGCTCGCAAGGAAGCGTTCGCCAATGGCACGTTCAATGGCTTCTGGCACGACTGCGCCGATGAAACCGCCTAAGATCACCTTGTCACCATTTTCTATCAAAGCTGCTGCTTGTAGGGCAGTTAACACTTTTGTTTTCATTCTGCTTTCCTTCTGGAAATTTATTGTGGCCTGGGCATCGCTATCCAGAGCTAATGAAAAAAGTGTATTCATTTCTGATTAATGAAAAAATAGACAATAAAAGGAAAGATAATTGCGAATTCGGGATAATAAAAAGAGCAGCTTTAGGCTGCTCTCAATTATATGTGGCTGGGAAAAGGTGGAGGCTATTCTTGGCCTGAGATCTCTCGCACACGGCGAATAAGGTAATCTTTAAAATTAACGCAACGCATGGGCATTTGTCGGCGAGGGCGATAGTAAAGGCTAAATTCAAATTCACTGTTGGTGTATTGCTGTAACACTTGTACTAGTTGCCCATCATCAAGCTCGTCTTGGATTAGACGCACAGGTAGGTAGCTAATGCCACCGCCATTTAATGCGACGGTTTTAATAAATTGGCTATCTTCTACCTCAACGGTTTGAGAAATATTGACCGTTGTCATTTCACCATCACGTTCAAATACCCATTTGTTTCCACCCACCAAGGTTGAGGCGTATAAGCAGTTGTGACGACGCAGATCCTCGGGGTATTCGGGTTGGCCGTATTTGTTGATGTATTCAGGGGAGCAACATGCCATCAGCGGATATTTCAATAATGAACGTTTCACTAATAAGCTGTCTTTCTCTTGAAAACCCTGATAAACCGCACTGGCGCGGATAGCAAAGTCGATTTCATCAAGGTGATCCATATCGAAAGCCGTTTCGAGAATGCGGAAGGTGACATGAGGGTATTGCTGTAAATATTCCCCAACAATTTGTCCAAGGAAATCGCGTGCAAACAGGGGCGTAGAGGCGATGCGAATAATACCTCGGTCATCATTTCCTAAGTTTTGTATCTCAGTGAAAATGTCATCAATTTCGCTGTTTACTTGATTGAAGCGTTCAAATAGTCGTAAACCCGCTTGAGTAGGAACCACTTTGCGTGTCGAACGTTTTAACAGGCTGATGCCCATACTTTCTTCAAGTTCAATGATCCAGCGACTGCCTGCAGAGGCGGAAATACCGTATTGTTTTGCTGCGAGACTAAATGATCCAGTGCGTACAACATGCAGAAAATAAACAATTTTATCTAACATGATGCATCCTTAATTATTGCAAAATTCGTGTAATCACAGTTATAGCGGAACTGAAATAGAGATTAAACCGAATTTGCTCTGTTTGTTAATACAGGTCAAAAACTCTCCGTAACATATGAGAAATAGACACTTTTAGTGGTTGATATACAAATTACACCCTCGATAGCAACCTAATATTATCCCGAATTTGCAATAGTGTTTTGTTGTTAAATCAATCTACAACTTGCAAATTAGTCCATAGAATCATTTCACCTACTGCGAAAATTTAAACTATGCCAAGACATAGTTTCGCATCCCTCCTGATTAAGGTGAAAACTATGCTTACTGACAAAATCTGTATCGTTACTGGTGGCGCTCAAGGAATTGGCCGCTGCATCGTAGAAACATTCGCTAAGCAAAATGCGGCGATGGTGTACGCTTGCGACATGAATGCTCAAGCGGCGGAAGATCTGCAAAGCCAATATGACAATGTGCGCGTGAAACAACTAAACGTCTGTGAACGTGCAGGCATTCACGCTCTTGTTGAAGAGATCATTCAAGAACATGGCAAAGTTGACGTGTTGGTTAATAACGCTGGTATTACCCGAGATAATCTACTTGATCGTATGAGCGAAGACGATTGGGACATGGTGATTAACGTCAATCTTAAAGGTGTGTTCAATATGACTCAGGCGGTTGCGCCGAGCATGATAGAAAATGGTGTCGGCTCAATCATCACGATGTCTTCGGTAGTCGGTACTGATGGCAACGTAGGCCAAAGTAACTATGGCGCAACCAAAGGTGGCGTGATTGCTATGACCAAAGGTTGGGCGAAAGAGTTTTCGCGTAAAGGTGCACAAGTGCGTGCTAACTGTGTCGCTCCGGGCTTTATCGAAACCCCAATGACGGTCGATTTGCCAGAAAAAGTGCTGGATTACATGAAAACTAAAACGCCACTTGGTCGCATGGGCAAGCCAGAAGATATTGCCAACGGCGTGTTGTTTCTTGCCAGTGATAATGCCTGCTTCATTACTGGGCAAACACTAAAAATCGACGGCGGCTTGGTGATTTAAGGAGTAACTGATGAGCAAAGTTTATATTGTAGGTGCAAAACGCACCGCTTTAGGCGCATTTGGCGGCTCTCTATCATTAGTGCCTGCGTTTGAATTAGGCGGCCATGCCATCAAGGCGGCTTTAGAACAAGCGAGCGTCTCTCCTGATTTACTGGATGAAGTGATTGTCGGTAATGTGCTAACCGCAGGCCAAGGTATGGGGCCGGGGCGTCAGGCTGCAAAATTCGCTGATGTGCCAGATTCGGTTCCTGCTTATACGCTCAATATGATTTGCGGTAGTGGCATGAAAACCGTGATGGAAGCGGCGACGAAGATCAAAGCAGGCGATGCAGACCTTGTTGTGGCGGCTGGCATGGAAAACATGTCAAGTACGCCATATTTGGTTAGTGCGCAGAACCGATTCGGCAGCAAAATGGGCAATCAACAGTTGGTTGATACCATGATCCATGATGGTTTAACGGATGCGTTCAATAGTTATCACATGGGGATGACTGCGGAAAATGTCGCTGAAAAATACCAAATTAATCGTGACAGCCAAGATGCTTTTGCTTTGCGTAGCCAGCAACGCGCCGTTGCCGCGATTGAACAAGGGCGTTTTGTCGATGAAATCGTGCCAGTGGAAGTGCATCAGCGCCGCACCACCTCACTGTTTACGCAAGATGAATACCCACGTGCAGACGCATCACTTGAGAGCCTTGGCAAGCTCAGACCTGCCTTTAAGAAAGAGGGTTCTGTCACGGCGGGTAATGCTTCGGGGATCAATGATGGTGGGGTTGCGTTTGTCGTCGCCTCTGAAAAAGCGGTCAAAGAACATGGCTTAAAACCACTGGCTGAAATTGTCAGTTACGGACAGGGCGGTTTAGATCCTGCTTTTATGGGGTTAGGGCCTGTACCGGCAATTGAACAAGCATTGACAAGAGCGAACATGACGCTAGCTGATGTGCAGTTGCTTGAGCTCAATGAAGCGTTTGCCGCGCAAGCTTTGGGCGTAATGCATGGCTTGAGTGAAAAATACGAATTACCGATGAGTTGGTTCGATGATAAGACCAATGTTAACGGCGGTGCGATTGCATTAGGTCATCCACTTGGCGCGTCTGGTGGCCGTATATTGACGACACTGATTTATGAAATGGAGAAGAGAGAAGTTCAATTTGGCCTGGCTTCACTCTGTATTGGCGGTGGGATGGGAACCGCTGTCCTTATCAAAAAGATCTGATTTAAACGTTAGAGAAAGCTCCCCCCAACAGAAACAAAACTGAAATGAGCTGTTAGAGAAAAACAAAGCCACCGTATTGGTGGCTTTGTCATATCAGAACGGTGAATAGCAAGATTAAAGCGTTGCTTGGAACTGCGTTAGAATTGCTTTTTGTTCATCGGTAAGGTTGGTTGGGGTATCAACTTGGATGACCACCAATAAATCACCTGTTACGCCTTTACGGTTGGTCACGCCTTTACCAGTGATTTTAAACTTACGGCCACTTTGTGTGCCCGCTGGGATTTTAAGTTTAAAACGGCTATCCAACACATTCACTTCAGTCTCACCACCCAATGCTGCGGTGATCATATCGACATGGTTGGTGCAGATAAGGTTATCTTCATCGCGCTTTAGAAACGCGTGTGAACGGGTGGCAATTACAAGCAGTAAATCACCGGCTGGACCGCCGTTGATACCTGGGCCACCTTTACCGCCGAAGCGAATCTTTTCACCGTCTTTGATGCCCGCAGGGATCTTAACGTTGATTTTCTTCTGTTCGCCATTAATTGGCAGTTCGACAACCTTTTCGGCGCCTTGTACCGCATCGACAAAATCAACGGTAAAGGTAAATTCACGATCTTGGCCTTTTTGTGGGCGCGCTTGTCGGCCACGACCTTGATTGAAGATGTCTTCAAAGCCGCCAAAGCCGCCACCAAAGCCACCTTGTTGTCTAAAGCCACCGCCAAACATATCTTCAAAACCGCCGTGACCATGTTGAGATTGACCACCAAAACCACCATGGCTACCATCAAAAGCGGCATGACCAAATTGATCGTATTGGCGACGTTTATCAGTGTCGGTAAGAATTTCGTAGGCTTCTTTAATTTCTTTGAATTTGTCTTCAGCCGTTGCATCCCCAGGGTTTTTGTCTGGGTGATATTTCATTGCGAGCTTTTTGTACGCTTTCTTAATATCTTTAACGTCGTCTCCTTTAGAGACGCCTAGCACGCTGTAATAATCTCGTTTGGACATGTCAGCCTCTTGCTTTATTCCTGACTAAAACTGGAAAAGGGCGTACGAGAAATCTCTTACGCCCTTAATGCCATTGCTAATATGATATCGCTCAACCACCTAAGATGGTATAGATAGTTGAGCTAAAGCGTTATTTCACTTCTTCAAATTCAGCATCAACCACATCATCATCTTTTGATTGTGAGTCATTGCCTTGAGCTTGTTGCGCTTGAGCTTGCTGTTGAGCAATCTCCATCAGTTTTTGCGCCGCTGCTGCGAGAGCTTGAACCTTGGTGTCAATCGCTTCTTTGTCATCGCCCTTACGAGCAACTTCAACCTCATTGATTGCCACTTCAATTTTTGCTTTCTCTTCAGCTGGCAGAGCTTCACCCACTTCTTCGATTTGTTTACGAGTACCGTGAATCATCTGATCCGCTTGGTTACGTGCGGTAGCTAACTCTTCGAACTTTTTGTCTGCGTCTTTGTTTGCTTCCGCTTCTTGTACCATTTTCTCAATCTCAGCATCGCTCAAGCCGCCTGACGCTTGGATAGTGATTTTCTGTTCTTTGCCGGTGGTTTTATCCTTAGCAGAGACATTCAAGATACCATCAGCATCTAGGTCGAAAGTCACTTCAATTTGCGCCATACCACGTGGTGCAGGCTGAATACCTTCAAGGTTGAACTGACCAAGAGACTTGTTGAAAGTCGCTTGTTTACGCTCACCTTGCAGAACATGAATCGTTACTGCACTTTGGTTATCTTCTGCGGTTGAGAACGTTTGGTTCGCCTTGGTTGGAATAGTGGTGTTTTTCTCAACCAATTTGGTCATTACGCCGCCCATCGTCTCGATACCGAGAGAGAGTGGGGTAACATCCAATAGCAACACATCTTTTACTTCACCCGCTAGCACACCACCTTGAACGGCTGCGCCCATCGCAACTGCTTCATCAGGGTTAACATCACGGCGTGCTTCTTTACCAAAGAACTCCGCCACTTTCGCTTGTACCATTGGCATACGTGTTTGACCACCGACCAAAATTACATCGGTAATGTCGCTTACTGATAGTTTCGCATCTGCCAGAGCCACTTTAAGTGGTTCAATAGAACGCTGGACAAGATCTTCCACTAACGATTCCAATTTCGCACGAGTCACTTTGACGTTCATGTGCTTAGGACCGGTTGCGTCAGCCGTTACGTATGGCAAGTTGACATCCGTTTGTGTAGTAGAAGAAAGCTCGATTTTTGCTTTTTCTGCTGCTTCTTTCACACGTTGCATCGCCAATGGGTCAACTTTTAGGTCGATACCTTGTTCTTTTTTGAACTCATCTACTAAGTAGTTGATTAAGCGGTTATCAAAGTCTTCACCACCAAGGTGTGTATCACCGTTAGTTGCAAGAACTTCAAAGGTTTGCTCGCCTTCAACTTGGTCGATTTCGATGATCGAGATATCAAAAGTACCACCACCTAAGTCGTAAACCGCGATAGTGCGATCGCCGCCTTTTTTATCTAGGCCGTATGCCAACGCTGCTGCTGTTGGTTCGTTGATGATACGTTTTACTTCCAGACCCGCGATACGACCAGCGTCTTTGGTTGCTTGACGTTGAGCGTCGTTAAAGTAAGCCGGAACGGTAATAACAGCGCCAGTGACTTCTTCACCAAGGAAATCTTCTGCCGTTTTCTTCATTTTTTTCAGAATTTCAGCGGAAACTTGAGGCGCTGCCATTTTTTGGCCTTTCGCTTCTACCCAAGCATCACCATTGTCAGCCTTAACGATTTTGTAAGGCATGATTTCGATGTCACGCTGAACTTCTTTGTCTTCAAAACGACGACCAATCAAACGCTTAATTGCAAATAGCGTGTTGGTTGGGTTGGTTACCGCTTGGCGTTTTGCCGGTTGGCCGACCAATGTTTCCCCATCTGTGTAGGCCACAACGGAAGCTGTGGTGCGTTCACCTTCCGCGTTTTCAATTACGCGTGGTTTGTCGCCATCTAAAACAGAAACACAAGAGTTAGTTGTACCTAAGTCGATACCAATGATTTTACCCATAATAATTACCTCTGTAATTTGCATTAGTTATATTAATGCAAATTAGCTAAATTCGAATGTTGATTTTATAAGAACATAGAATGCATTTTTGCTATCACTATGCTCATTCTCAATGGAATATACTGTTATCAATAGTGCCGATAAACGGGTGGTATGCGTCATCGTATGCGACCAATTTGACTAGGGTATGAGCCCATATCAGCCAGGGTTAAAGCGATATCTTTTACGCTTTGTCTCATGGTGTTTAACGGCAATACTGATTTATGTTCTACAAGTGTTCACTTATAAAGAACTACTTGTTGATTGCGATCTTACGTGGTTGCATTGCTTCTGGTACTTCACGTACTAGATCAATATGAAGCAAACCATTTTCCATACTTGCTGCCGATACAGTAACGTAATCAGCCAGTTGGAATTTGCGCTCAAAGTTGCGTTCAGCAATTCCTTGATACACGTAAGTTGGCTTTGTTTCGGACGCTTGAATTTCGCCAGAAACGATCAGCATGTTTTCGTTTTGAGTCAGTGTTAACGTATCTTCAGAGAAACCAGCAACGGCCATAGTTATACGGTAGTTGTGCTCATCTTTCTGTTCGATGTTATATGGTGGGTAACCATTCTGAGAAGATTTTTTCGCGTTGTTCTCTACAAGATTGAAGAGGCGATCAAAACCAATGGCATGGCGGTATAGGGGAGAAATATCTACATTACGCATAATACTATCCTTCAATAATAAGCAATAGTTCTCACCGCATTTTGCGATGAGATTGAAGCCATATTCCTAAGCCTCATTTGGCTTAATAGACATACGGTTCAACAGTGAATAATCAGAAGCTAAAGCACAAACACATCAATGATGGGTAAAGCATCACTTCCAAACTGACAACTTGTTATTCCCTCTATAAGGCGAATCAAGCTGTCTACAAACTCCATCTGGCAGTTCGTGTAATCAATATATGCTTCCGGAAATTTACTGTCAATACTTTCATTAGAAAAATTGACGATTTTTTCTTTTTTCTATTAAGGGATGCAGAGCTAACGATTATCTCGCTTTAGATGAGCTGCTGGTTTGATGACATCAGGGGGACCTGTAGTGATTAAGCCGCTTATCGCGAAGATAGCCAAGTGTTGCTTTCAAGCGGTGTCTCAACTTGCCAATGATTAACTCTTTTTATTCAGTGGGTTACCTAGAGAACCAATTTATTCTTCAATTAGTTTTTTATTTTCCTATAAAGAGAGGCGATAACAACGTAGGATCGGCCACAATTATCGATAAAGACGCAGGTCGCACAACCGTGCGCGAACATAGAGAATTATGCAGCTAACCGCCAAACCATTACAGAATAACGCCTTACTTATTTCCATCTGCACGCCGCAATTTAAAGGGGCAGAGGCGAAAGAATCTCTCGCTGAATTAGCCCGCCTTGTGACGACATTAGGCTTTAACGTAGTGGGTACTCAGTCACAAAATCTTGCCTCTACTCAAAAACAAAATGTGTTGGGTGTAGGCAAAATGGCGGAGATCGCTCGCTTGACGGGGAACCGAGGCGAGATGGAAGAAGATCTCGACACCGAAGATCTGTTCGATGATGAGTCGTTTGGTGATATGGCGTTTGATGCGCCAATTTATGATGAAATGCGCTTTGACGATTTGCCATCAGAAAATTTGCCATTGTATTGTGCGGATGTGGTGGTGTTTGATTGTGATTTGAGTCCATCTCAATTGCGTAACGTTGAGAACCAGTTGGGTGTTGAAGTGTTTGACCGCACTGGCATCATCATTGAGATCTTTAGCCGCCATGCTCGTACGCGTACTGCACGTCTACAGGTTGAAATTGCCCGCCTGAACTATTTAGCACCGCGCCTACGTGAATCGACCAGTGGTAACAAAGAGCGTCAAATGGGTAAGGGTGCGGGTGAAACCACGCTGGAACTCGATCGCCGTAAAGTCCGTGATCAAATCGCAGAACTTAGACGCGAGTTGGTCAGTGTGCAACATGAGTTGAAAAACCGTCGCTCTCAACGCTCAGAGCTATTCAGTGTTGCTCTGGTTGGTTATACCAACGCGGGTAAATCTTCGATGATGCGCGCATTGACGGGCAGTGAAGTGCTGGTGGAAAACAAACTGTTTGCCACGCTCGATACCACGGTACGCGCGCTGTACCCAACAACTCAACCACGTATTCTGGTTTCAGATACGGTTGGCTTTATTAAAAAGCTACCCCATGACTTAGTGGCTTCATTCCACTCAACCTTGGCAGAAGCGCATGACGCATCATTACTGCTTTATGTGGTTGATGCCTCGGATGCCACCTTCCGCACACAGCTTGATGTGGTGCATGAAGTTCTTGGCGAAGTGGGTGTTGATGATATTAAAAAGCTGTTGGTTCTGAATAAATCTGACCAACTGAGTCTTGAACAGCAGCAAGCGCTGATGGAAGAATTCCCAGATGCGATGATGACCTCTACTCGCAACCCGCTTGATGTGGCGAAGCTGCACCAATATATTGTGGATTCTTCTCAGCAAGATATGATCGAAGAAGAGTTCATTATTCAGTATGACGCTCAAGGGATTATTGGTGAAATCCGCACCAGTATGAGTGTGATAAAAGAAGAATATGAATACGACCACATCAAACTCACGGTTCGCTCAAACGCAATTGAACTGGCGAGATTGAAAAAGCGCATGAAATAAGTAATAGGGGGCTCAATCGGATCGTTGGTTTGATTGAGCTTCTAGCCCCCGCCCAATTCCGTCGTCGATATCGCGCCTTTTGATGAAAGGCTGCGCCACCGCATCTAGTTAAAACTGCATTTATAGATTGAGTTTTCAGTAAGGCACAAAGCTTTTTGATAGGCGTACTATGCTTAGAGAGCATTTAATCGTCCTAGTAAGGAGTCACTTATGCAAAGTGATGGCGGTAATATTCTTTTCCATATTGTTTTTGTGTTTAGCAATATGGTATGGCAAATCTTTTGGCCGCTGGCATTTGGCCTAATGCTATCTTCATTTATTCGTCACCTTTTGCCCGTTGAAACGGTGGCGAAGCATCTTGGTAAAACGAATCTAAAAAGCCTTTCGTATTCGACAGTACTTGGTATGGTCTCCTCATCCTGCTCCTATGCTGCAGCTTCTCTATCACATACCTTATTGAGTAAGAGATCGACTTTAGCCAATGCAACGGCATTTTTGGTCGCGAGCACTAATTTGATTGTTGAAATGTTTATCGTGCTGGTGGCTTTATTAGGCTGGACATTCCTATGGGGCGAAGTGCTGGGTGGACTTATTTTGATCGTGACTGTCGCGGTTCTTTTTCAGCGCTTTTATCCGAAAGAGGTTGAGGCCGAGTTACGCCAACATATCGCAGCGGAGCAACCGAAAAAATCCGCCATGGCAGACTGCGGGATGGACATGTCTTCGATGAAGCATGAAGAAAGCGACTGCGGCATGGACATGTCATCAATGAAGCATGATGAAAGTGACTGCGGCATGGATATGTCATCGATGAAGCATGAAGAAAGCGACTGCGGCATGGATATGCATTCGATGCCGAAGAAAGAGATGCACATGGAACCACAAGCTGCGCTGTCTCCCGTGATGGAAAAAATCACCAAATCAGCAGGCTTTTTCCAAATGGATTTGTCGATGATTGGCAAAGAGATCCTGATTGGTGTTGTGGTGTCATCCCTGTTAATTGCGATAGTGCCGATAGAAGGTTGGCGCATGCTATTTATTAGTAATGACGTTAATTTGCCTGTGTGGTTACATTCCTTCCTTGATGTGATTATCGGTATTTTTGTCGCGGTGATTGCCTATGTTTGTTCGGTCGGTAACCTGCTGCTCGCGGCAGCACTCTGGCATGGCGGTATCTCATTTGGGGGCGTAATTGGGTTTATTCTCGCTGATGTTTTAACCATTCCAATGATGCGAGTTTACCAAAAATACTATGGTCAACGACCAGCAAGATGGATGGTAGGCTTACTGTTTGTTGCGATTCTATTTACCGGTTTGTGTGTCGATCTCATTTTTAATGGGCTTAATATTGATGCAACGGCGCAAGGCTTACGCACCATCAATCAAGACGGATTTGGTTGGAACTTTACCACCATCATGAATTTGATTTTTATCCCGCTTTCTATTTGGTATTACCGTTTGGGTAAAACCGCCAATGCAGGCATGGGAATGAATATGTAGCCTCGTTGCTAGCACATAATCGACCAAGTATGGCTCAACGACATTGAGTGAGGAATTTGTATGTCATCAGTGACCAATAATAATCAAAACCACAATGAATTCGACAATAAAATTGCTTTGGTATTGGCAGGAGCACAAGGCATAGGCCGTGCTTGCAGTCTGCTTCTGGCCGCGAAAGGTGCCAAGGTTTATGTTGCAGACTGGGATTTAGATTTAGCCAGTGCAACAGCGCGTGAAATCAATACGCGCAGTCGTAATCATGGTGAGAGTGGTTCTGCGGTTGGAGTATTTTTTAATGCTTTTGAGAATGATACTTACGCGAGCTTAATTGATTCTATTCTCGAACAAGAGGGGAGAATTGATGTATTGATCAATAACTTTGGTGGTGTTGATTTGCGCCAAGATAGGGATTTAGCGCATACCGAAGTGACCAGCTGGGAGAAGAATATTCTCGCCAATATCAACAGCGTGTTTATTCCTTCAAAAGCAGTGATCCCAACCATGGTGAAGCAAGGGGGCGGTGCGATTGTTAATATCTCTTCGCTCTCTTCATTAAGCGCTGAAATGTCGAGTATTGCTTACGGTACTTCGAAAAACGCGATTAATCACATGACGCGCCAAATCGCGATTCAATATGCGAGTTTTGGTATTCGTTGCAATGCGGTATTGCCTGGCATGATTGCGACCGATGCGGTAAAGAAAAATCTCACGACAGAGTACATTGATCACTTCCTCGCCACACAACCGATTAAACGCATGGGTGAGCCAGATGATATCGCTAATGCCGTGAGCTTTTTAGCCAGTGATAACGCGAGCTTTATTACTGGGGTCTGCTTGCCAGTAACCGGGGGAATGGATATCGCAACGTCACGCTATTATTTTGATGCCGATAAGGTTCAGTTCTAGCAATTACGTTTGACGAGAGGAAGCAAAAAGAGCTCGATGAGA